>JAPPKP010000016.1 GCA_028819955.1 Rhodospirillaceae bacterium
CCCCGGTGGGCGCCGCCTTCACCTTCATCACGCTCCTGAGCGGGTCGCTCTGGGGGCAGCCGATGTGGGGCACCTGGTGGGTGTGGGACGCGCGGCTCACCTCGATGCTGATCCTGTTCTTTCTCTATCTCGGCTATATCGCGCTCCACGCCGCCTTCGACGATCCCGCCAAGGGGGCCCGCGTCGCCGCGATCTTGGCGCTGGTGGGCGTCGTCAACGTGCCCATCGTCAAATTCTCGGTCGATTGGTGGAACACCCTGCACCAGCCGGCGACGATCTCGAAGATCGACGCACCGTCGATCGACAGCTCTATGGTTGCCCCGCTCTTGCTCATGGCGTCGGGCTTTATGGCCTACTACTTGACCGTGCTGATCCCGCGCGTGCGCGCCGAGATTGCGAGCCGACGCATCCGCAATCTGCGGCTCGCTCAGGTATCTCGGTAAGATCCTTGGTCGGCAGTCCGGGCCTGGGTTGCGGCGCAGGCTACTCTGCTTCCGCCGCGCGAAGCTCTGCCCGCCGTATCTCAGTAGCCGCCATATCGACTGAGAGAGCTTCGCTCATGACGACTCCGTAGGCGTCGTAGGCGTGGTCTAAGCAGTAGTAGCCGTCGGCGACATCGTCCCGCACTTGATCGGTCGGCCGCTCCAGCGGGTCACCGTAGCCACCGCCGCCCGGTGTGTAGACGGCAATGCAATCGCCGGTCTTCGTCGGTGTTGCCGGTACCTTGGCGGGCCAGCTCACCACCTCGTCAGGGGTCGCAACGTTCCACTTTTCCAGCCTGCCGACCGTGCCCGGCTCGCCGCCGAGGAAGCCCCAAGGCACGTCCTCGTGGCGATCGGCCTCGTGCACCACATACCCCGGCGTCAGGAAGCGCTGCACCTTGACGATGCCGAGGCCGCCGCGGTGACGGCCCGCGCCCGGCGGCACGTCGTCGCGCAGCTCGTAACGGTCGCAAATCAGCGGCAAGTGCATGCCGAGATCTTCGATCGGATTGTTGCGCGTGTTGCGCATCAGCTCGTCGATCGAGTCCGGACCGTCGGAAGCCGGCCGGCCGCCGTAGGCCGACTCGTTGATCTCGACCAGGATCCAGTAGTCGCCGCCGGGCCTGACGCCGGAATAAGCGAAGGCGGAAAGGGTCGCGCCGCAGCCTGCGGTCACCTTATCGGGGATCACCGGGGCGAGCGCCGCGCTGATCAGGTCCACCAATCGCTGGCACTGGGAGAAGCGCGACTGGCAGGCGGCCGGAAAGGTCGGGTTGAAGATCGAACCCTGCGGCGAAATCACCTCGATCGGTCGGAAGGACCCCTCGTTCTGCGGGATGTACTCGCTTGTGGTGTAGGTATCGAGCAGGAGCGCGCGGAAGGCGAAGTAGCAGGTGACCTTAGTCGAGCCTTCGAACGGCACGTTGTAGGCGGTCGGCACCTGCGGCGAGGAGCCGGTGGTGTCGACCACGGCGGAATCGTCCCTGATGCGCACCGTCACCTTGACCGGCAACTGCGTCTCCCGGTCGACACCGTCGTCGTCGAGGAAGCCCTCCGCCACATAATCCCCGTCTGGGATCTCCCGAATGCGACGGCGCAGCATCCGCTCGGAATAGTCCATCAGTTCCGCGGTGGCGGCTTCGACGGTCGCCTTGCCGTAGGTCTCGTAGAGCTCGCGAAAGCGGCGCGCGCCGAGCTCGGCAGAGGCCACCTGCGCCTCGATATCCCCGGAGACGTCGCGCGGCACCCGCGTGTTGGTCTGAATGTGCTGCCAGAGTGCGCGGTTCAGCTTGCCTTCCTCGTAGAGCTTGATACCCGAGAACAGCATGCCCTCGGCATAGACGTCCGGGATGTCGATGACGATGCCTGGGCTCGCAGCGCCGAGGTCCACGTGGTGAGCCGTGTTGGCGGAGAACCCGACCAGCTCCCCTTCGAAGAAGACCGGCGCGATGCAGCAAATGTCGGGCACGTGGCTCGCACCGTGATAGGGATGGTTGTGCAGCACCACGTCTCCCGGGCGCCAATCGCCGTGCATGGTGCGCTCCACCCCCCGCAGATAGCCGGGGATGGACCCGATGTGCATCGGCGTCGAGTCCGATTCGCAGAGCGTGTTGAAGTCGCGGTCGAAGAGCCCGGCGCCGAGGTCCTCCGATTCGCGGATGATCGAGGAATAGGACATGCGGTAGAGCACATGCCCCATCTCCTTGGCGATCGTGTGGAGGGCGCCGCCAATGACCTGGAGCGTGATAGGATCCACGTTCGTCATCGGCCGTAGGTCTAGCCTTCGGCGATGCTACCGAGTTCCAGGTACTTTTCCCGCCGCTGGCTGCGCAGGGCCGCACCGTCGAGCCCGCGCAGGTCGGCGAAAGCCTTCTCAAGTGCTGCACCGGCCTCGTCTATCGCGCGCGCCGCGTCCCTATGGGCTCCGCCCACGGGCTCCGACACGATATCGTCGATCACCCCGAGCCCGTGCAGATCCTCCGCGGTGAGCCTCAACGCTTCCGCCGCAGTCTCCGCCAGGGCTGCGTCGCGCCATAGGATGGACGCGCAGCCTTCGGGCGAGATCACCGAATATATCGCGTGCTCCATCATCAGCACGCGGTTGGCGACGCCCAGAGCGATGGCCCCGCCCGAGCCGCCCTCGCCGATGATGAGAGCGACCACCGGCACCCTGACGTCGAGACTAGCCTCGATACAGCGTGCGATGGCCTCGGCTTGCCCTCGCTCCTCGGCGCCGACTCCGGGATAGGCGCCTGGCGTGTCGATCAGTGTCAGCACGGGCACCTGAAAGCGTTCTGCCAGCCGCAGAAGACGCGACGCCTTGCGGTAGCCTTCTGGGTTGGCCATGCCGAAGTTGTGTGTGACCCGGCCCTCTGTGTCGGCGCCCTTCTCCTGGCCGATCACCATGGTGGTGTGGCCGCGGAAGCGCCCAAGGCCACCGATGACCGCGCGGTCTTCACCGAAAGCTCTGTCGCCTGCCAGCGGCACAAAGTCCGTGACGAGGCGGGAGATGTAGTCGGAGCAGTGCGGTCTTAGCTGATGGCGGGCGACCTGCGTCTTTTGCCAGGGGGTGAGGCGGTTGTAGGTCTGCCTCAGCAGCCGGTCGACCTTGCCCTCGAGGCGCGAAACCTCGTCGAGCATGTTGACGCCGCTGTCGTCGCTGAGGTGGCGAAGCTCCTGGAGCTTGCCTTCGATCTCCGCGATCGGCTTCTCGAAGTCGAGGTAACTATTCATCGACTCGCCCACTGACCCGCTTCATGTATAGCACGAGGCGCCGTTCCGGCAATCGGAACCTCTATGCGTCGGGGCATGCTCACGCCAGCAGCATATGGGTAGCGTGCGGCGCGTGCGCAACCAGTAGGCGCACCTCAGCCGCTTGGCCGAGCGGGGCCATGCGGGCGTGGGATCACGCGGAGCCGGGTGATCTGATTGCGCTTGCGGGCACGGACTTCAAAGGTAAAGCCATAGAGCGAGAAAGAATCGCCAATCTCCGGGATCTCCTGTGCCTCGTTCAGCACAAGGCCTGCAATGGTTGCTGCCTCCTCGTCCGGAAGATCCCAGTCGTAGGCCCGATTCAGATCGCGAATCGCGACCGTTCCGGGAATCAGCAGTGAGCCGTCCGCCCTCTCAACCACTCCGCCGCGCGCGACATCGTGCTCGTCAACAATCTCGCCAACGATTTCTTCGATGATGTCCTCTAGGGTCACGAGCCCCATCAGCGAGCCGTATTCGTCAACGATGAGGGCGAAATGAGCCCTCCGCTCGCGGAATGCGTCAAGTTGCTCCTCAAGCGGCGTGGTCTCCGGGACAAACCAGGGCTCGGTCACAATGGCCATGACGTCGAGGCGGTCGAGGTCGGCGAGGTTCTCGTGCACCGCCCGCAAAAGGTCCTTGGCGTTCAGCACGCCGACGATGTTGTCCGGCTCGCCCTTCCAGACCGGCAAGCGCGTGTAAGGGCTGCGAACGACTTGGTTGAGGATGTTCGAGGGCGACGCCTCGGCGTCAACCATCTCCATGGTCTTGCGATGGGTCATGACCGCGCCGACATCGACCTCGTCGAGGTCCAGGATGCTGTGGAGCATGTCGCGCTCATGCTTGACCATGGCGCCCTCCTGCGCCTGCAACGTAATGGTGCCGCGCAGCTCTTCCTCGGCGGCGCTTGCCGTCCTCGGTCCTTGGGAGGCCCCGGCCGCGCTAAGCGTCGCCGAGACCACCAGACGCACCGCGCCGACGATGGGGGAGAGCAGCCATACGATAGGGCCGAGCATCGGCGCCACCCTGAGAGCAACGCGGTCTGCATCCCGGATTGCGTACGTCTTGGGCAGTACTTCGGCAAACACCAAGATGACGAGGGTCATGCCGATCGTCGCATAAGCCACGCCAGCGTCGCCCACGACCGAAATCAGGACGCTGGTTGCCAGGGCCGATGCGAGGATGTTGACGGCGTTATTGCCAAGCAGGATCGCGCCGATCAGCCGCTCACGATCGTCGGTGAGCCGCGCCACCGCACGTGCACGCCGGTCGCCCGCGCCGGCAAGATGGTGCATGCGCGGGCGGGAGGCCGCAGTCAACGCGGTCTCGGATCCGGAGAAAAAACCCGATAGCGCAATCAGCAAGCCGATTGCGCCGATGGTGATGGCAGTCTCGGTGGTCATGGTTGTGTCGTCGGGAATTGTGGCGGGGGATCAACGGGAAGCGGACCGGCCTCCTTCGCCGAAGGCTCGTTCGAGCACGGCACGAAGTGACTCGTGCGGGACATCCTGGCTGAGGAACGCTCGCCCGATGCCACGTGTCAGTACGAACGTCATCCGTCCGTCCTGCACCTTCTTGTCATGCTTCATGCGATCGATCAGCGTCTGTGCGTCCCAGCGAATGGCGGGGAGGGCGCTGGCCTCGCTCGGCAACCCGACTTCGCGGAAATGGGCCGCTACGCGTCCCGCATCGCCCTCGTCGCAGAGGTCGAGTGCTGCGGAGAGCCGATGTGCGAGGACGATGCCGTAGGCCACCGCCTCGCCATGCAAGAGCGATCCGTCATAGCCGGCTTCCGCCTCCAGGGCGTGGGCGAAGGTATGGCCCAAATTGAGCAAGGCCCGGCTGCCGCTCTCACGCTCGTCTTCGGCGACGATGCGTGCCTTGGCGCGGCAGGAGCGGGCCACGGCCGACTGCAGTAGATCCCGATCGCCGTCGACGAGCGCCGCGCCGTTTTGTTCTAGCCAGGCGAAGAAGGAGGGGTCGTCGATCAGGCCGTACTTCACGACCTCGGCATAGCCAGCCCGCCGCTCACGCGGCGGCAGAGTTCCAAGAGTCGCCACGTCGGCGAGCACGAGGCGCGGTTGGTAGAACGTGCCGATCAGGTTCTTGCCGTGGGTGCTGTTCACTCCGGTTTTTCCGCCGACGCCGCTGTCCACCTGAGCGAGGAGCGTCGTTGGAATCTGAACGAAGGGTACGCCACGCAGCAGTATGCTCGCCGCGAAGCCAGTAAGGTCGCCGACGACTCCGCCTCCCAGCGCCACCAGCACGGTTTTCCGCTCAATTCCGCGGCCGAGGATGTTATCCAGCACGCCACCGAGCGTCGCCATGTCTTTGCTTTGCTCGCCCGACTCGACGACCAATTGGGAGCTTGAGAAGCCCGCTTCCTGCAGGGAGCAGAGGGCCGCGTCGAGATAGCGTTCTGCCACGACGCGGTCGGTAACCACAACTGCCGAGCGGCCAGGGAGAATCGGGGCCATGAGCCGCCCGGCCTTCTGCACGAGGCCGACGCCCACCAAGATGTCGTAGCTGCGTGGGCCGAGCTCGACGTGTACCGTCTCCAGGTCTTGATCGATTCGTGGGTCGGGATCCGACGTATTCACCGGATCAGGCCTCGATCCTCGCCGACGGCGGGTCCGAACCCGGCTCTCTCCGCCGTGCTTTGACGTGCGCACCGACTGCGCCCAGCACTGCCTCTACCGTCTGTTCGTGCGGTCCGTCCCTACTTTCCACGACAACATCGGACTCGGCATAAATCGGGTGTCGCTCGTCCATCAGCCGTTGCAGGATTGAGCGAGGATCGCCGCCGGCCAGCAACGGGCGGTCGTTGCGCCGCGAGACGCGGGAGACCAGCAACTCGAGATCAGCGCGTAGCCAGACCGATATGCCGCATTCCCGGATCGCAGATCGCGTTTCCGGGTCCATGAATGCACCCCCGCCGGTCGCCAGCACATGGGGCGGGCGGGCGAGCAGCCGGGCGATGACCCGCCGCTCGCCGTCTCGGAACGCCGCTTCCCCATGGATTTCGAATATGTCCGAGATCGAGCATCCCGCGGCGCGTTCGATTTCCTCGTCGGCATCCACGAACGGCAAGCCGAGCCGGCTGGCGAGTCGACGGCCAATCGCGCTCTTGCCGGCGCCCATCAGGCCCACGAGGATGATCGAGCAGTCTATCCGCGGGCACCCTCCATTTGCCGCCATCGGCTCAGGCGCGCGCTCCGCCGCGCCCTGCCGCGCATCGTTGAAGCACTGCTTCCGCGCCGATAGACTGCCACACCATCGCCATAATCCGATTCTAACACACAAGCGTCGAATGCCTCCCGGCTGATTCAGCTTCGATGCTTGGTCAGGAGTGAGAGCACGTCCCCTTGAGAGTCCTCGTCATCATCCTCTTGCTCATCATCGGCGGCGGAATCGGGTTTCTACTGACCTGGGATATCCCACCGCCGCCCGGTCCGGTCGAAAAGGTGCTGTCCAATGACCGATTCGAGAAGTGAGAGCGCCACCGGGTAGTCAAATGCGGCGACTTCCCTTTTCCTTTCCGATTGTTAGCGGCCGACGATGGCCTGCGCTTGGCGGCGCGATCCTTTGTGCGTCGGTGCTGCTGACTGCGTCGATGAACGAGCTTATCGCGCAGGACGCCGATGAGCCGCTGCGCTTGATGCCGGACCGGCAGGACGAGGCCGACGACGAGCGCACGGAGCCCGGTGGAGCCGATGGCATGCTTTCGGACGCCGAATCGGGAATGGTGGTGGAGGAGGTTACAGCGCCCGAGTCGTCCGATCCCGGATCGACCAAGCCAGGCATCGAGGTTGGTTCACTCGAGGCGATCGACCCGGACGCGGCCGGCGTGCGCATGCCGGGAATCGAACCGTTGCCGGGCGACTTCTGGTCCGGCTCGCACCGCTCGCGGATTGAAGCCTTGCTGCAGCGCCTGCCGGCTGCGGTGCCCTCCATCGCGTCGCGGCGGCTTGCGCTGGCGCTTCTCACCTCGCCGGCGCAACCGCCTGCAGGGCGGGGCGAGGCGGGAGCGCTGGTTCTCGCGCGGGTCGGGCGCTTGGTCGCCATGGGTGCGCGCGATGCTGCTTTAGCTCTGCTGGAGAGCGCGGGGCCGGAGGGCGGTCAAACCCTGAGTGCCCAGATCGAAAACGACCGCCTGCTTGCCGAGTTCGACCTTGACGCCGCATGCGAGCGGATCCTGGGCAAGGCGGGTCGGGCCGGCGATGGATATTGGCGGCGGATGCGCATTCTCTGTCAGGCGCACGGCGGCTTGATCGAGGCCGCAACGCTGGGCCTGGAATTGTTGAGCGAAACCGATACCGCACCCGATCAGGTGTTCGACGATACGATTTACGCCATGGCAGGGTTGGCGGAACCGGTCGTGGACCCTCTCGCCGATCCGACTCCCCTACGAGTCGCGGCCAGGCGGCTCGCACAATTAGCGATCCCCGGAGAAGCGACGGCGCGGGCTGCGCCGGATGTGCTGCCCACGATTGCAGGTGCGCCGGAGTCTCTGCCGGAAATCAGGCTTGCAGCGGCGGAGCGCGCGGAGGCGGCCGGCACGCTTCCCATCGAGGCGCTTCGGGCTCTCTATCGTTCCATGGCGTTCTCACCGGAGGAGCGCGCCGATGCCCTGGAGCAGGTCGAAGCACTGGAGCCCCCGCTCGGCCGCTCCCTCATGCTTCAGGCGATCGAGGCGCAGACTGCGCCCGCCTTACGGGCGGAGCTGCTGGCAGTGGCGCTTTCTCTCGCCGAGGCGCAGGGCGCCCACGGGACGATGGCGCGCGCGCTGACGCATCTGGTGCGAACAGTTACGCCAGCGCCTGAGCACGGCTGGTTCAGCGGTGCAGCCGGGCGTGCCCTGATGGCAGCCGGGGACCATGAGGCGGCCGCAGCGTGGTATGCGCTGGCCAGCGAGGAGGCGCCACGAGATGCGGACGCGGCGCGCTCCGCTGTCCGGCTCTGGCCCCTGATGCTCCTGAGTGCTCAAGAGAGCTACCTGAAGAGGGCGCCCTTCGAGGCGTGGCTGACGTTGCGCGCCGATAAGGGAGGGGAGGCCGTCGCGCTCGCGCGCGCCAACTGGTTAGCGGTCTTGGTCGATGCTCTTGGCGGCCGAATCGACCCCGAGGTCTGGGATCGCCTGATGCTCGACGAGCGACCGGTGGCGGCACGCGCCCCTGTGCCGGCGCTGGCGAACGGCCTCCAGAAAGCGGCCAAGGGAGGGCAACTCGGCGAAACCGTCCTGCTGGCTCTGCTCTTGCTCGGCGATAATGGCCCTGCCGCTGCTGGCATTGCGACGGTTGGGCCGGTGGTTTCCAGCCTCGTCAGTACCGGCCTGCGCGAGGAGGCGCGGGCGATCGCCCTGGAGGCGGCGCTCGCGGCGGGTCTTTGACGCGTCGAGGACGGGCGCCTGCATCCAAAGCCGTGCTCGGCGAGGAGGACGCGGCGGCCATCGAGGCCTTTCTGGAGATGGCTGCGGCCGAGCGCGGACTGGCCCGCAATTCGCTCGATGCTTATCGGCGCGATCTCGCTTGCTTTGCTGCTCATCTCCGGCCCGCTGGCGTCATGTTGGCCCAGGCCGATTCCGCGGCCATAAGGGGGTTTATGGCGGCACAGAGGCGCGCTGGCGTCGCTGCACGTACTGCGTCGCGCCGGCTCTCCTGCCTGCGCCAATTCTACCGCTTCCTCCTCACAGACGGCCGACGCGAGGATGACCCCACGGCGACGGTGGATTCGCCCGCTCTCCCCCGCACGCTTCCCGGTGTACTCAGCGAGGAAGAGGTGGAGAGTCTGCTGGCGGCGGCGTGCCCGCAGGACGAGACGGCGGAGGTATCGAGTAGGCGCGAGGCCGACGGGCTACGTCTTCGGGCCATGATCGAGTTGCTCTACGGCAGCGGCCTGCGCGTCTCGGAGCTGGTTTCGCTGCCGCTCCACGCGGTTTCGGCCGAGACGCAGTCTCTTCTGGTGCGCGGCAAGGGCGACAAGGAACGTCTGGTGCCGCTCGGCGCGCCGGCCCGTCGGGCGCTCGACGCCTATCTCGCGGTGCGCGATCGTCACTTGGCCGAGGGAACGACCTCCCGCTGGCTGTTTCCCTCCCGCGGTGCGAGCGGACATCTGACGCGCCATCGCCTCGCGCAGATGTTGAAGACATTGGCGCGGACGGCGGGGATCGAGCCGGGTCGAGTCTCACCGCACGCCCTTCGCCACGCCTTTGCCAGCCATCTGCTCGCCCACGGCGCAGATCTGAGGGCGGTGCAGAAAATGCTCGGACACGCAGACATCGCGACGACTGAAATCTACACCCACGTCCTCGACGAGCGGCTTAGGCGCCTGGTCGAGGCGGGGCACCCCCTGGCGGTCACGGGCCGCGCGCGCTCAGGCGGCTAAGGACGTGCACGAACAGGCATATCGCAGCCCTGTATTCAGGCCGCCGGTTGTCGGCCCGCGACGCGCTGTACTAAGGTGGCCGGGCACTGCGGCCTGCGCGAAGGCCGTCGGGGAGGAGCCGCTCGGGCCGGTCCGCGAGCGGTGTGGGGCGCCAATTCGGCGCTCCGGGGGATGACGGACGGGCGATGAGCGGACAACGGCCATTCCTGCTTCGCATGAGCCTGTTCCTGGCCCTCGTGGTTGGGGTGGTCGTCGTGCTGAGCGACACCCTGGCCGAGGCCTTCTTCGCGAACTCGGTGCTGAACGGGGTCATCCTCGGCGCCCTGATCATCGGCATCGTCTATAACTTCCGCCAGGTCCTGCTGCTGAAGCCGGATACCGCTTGGCTCGCGGCGGTGAAGCAGAACGACGTGCCGGGCGCGGCGGCGCCGGCGTCGGCACGCAAACCGCGTCTGCTCGCACCGTTGGCAACGATGCTTGCGGATCGGCACGGTCGCATGACGCTGTCCGCCGTCTCGCTGCGCAGCGTGCTTGACGGCATCAGCTCGCGACTCGACGAATCACGCGACCTCTCGCGCTACATGATCGGCCTGCTGATCTTTCTCGGACTGCTCGGCACGTTTTGGGGACTGCTCCAGACGGTGACTTCGGTGGGCGGCGTGATCGGCGATCTCTCGATCGCCAATCAGGACATGATCGGTGTCTTCGACAATCTCAAGGGCGGCCTCGAAGCCCCGCTTGAAGGCATGGGCACGGCCTTCAGCTCGTCGCTCTTTGGGCTGGCAGGCTCGCTTGTCCTCGGCTTTCTCGATTTGCAGGCGAGCCAGGCGCAGAACCGCTTCTACAACGAGGCGGAGGAGTGGCTGTCCTCCTACACCCGGCTTTCCGGCGGCACGCTCGGGATGGACGGAGACCAGTCGGTTCCCGCCTACGTCAGCGCGCTGCTGGAGAAGACTGCCGACAGCCTGGAGGAGCTGCAGCGAACGCTCGCGCGCGGCGAAGAGCAGCGCGCAGCCTCCTCCGCCAACCTGCTCTCGCTTACCGAGCGGCTGGCCACGCTCACGGACCACATGCGCTCCGAGCAGGACCTCATGGTCAAGCTGGTCGAGAACCAGCTGGAGATGCGGCCGGTGCTGGAACGGCTCGCGGCGGGTGCCACGCGACAATCCGGTCTCGACGAGCCCAGCCGTGCGCACTTGCGCAACCTGGACGTCTACCTCCAACGGCTCCTGGAGGAGATGGTCTCCGGTCGCGAACAGTCGATCGCCGAGCTTCGCAGCGAGATCAAGCTCCTCGCCCGGACCATAGCGGCGGTCGCCGAGAACGATCGCCGACAGGGCTAGGCGCGGGAGGCCCGCCCGGTGCTCGCTGCATCGCGCCTAAGACGAAGGGGCTCAAGCGCCGACTACTGGCCGGGCTTCGTCGACCTGATGTCGACGTTGCTCCTGGTCATGATCTTTCTGCTCGTCGTCTACATGCTGGCTCAGTATTTCCTGCAGCGGACACTGTCAGGTCAGGAAGACCAGCTGAGCGATATTTCCGCGGAGCTCAACAACAGCAAGAAGGAACTCGCCGTCGAGCAGCAGGCCAATGCGGAGCTCAGGATCAACATCGCCCAGATCGCGGCGCAGCTTCAGTCCTCGCTCTCCGTCCGTGACCAGCTCATCGCCGAGCTTTCCATGGTGACCGGCGAACGTGACACGCTCCAGCTGCGCCTCAGGGAGATGACAGGCGCGGGGCAGACTGCGATGGCCGAAGCTGCCGAGGCCTCCATCAGGGCCGATGCCGGCGAGGACAAGATCAAGGTCATGCTTGCGGATATAGAGCGCCTGCGCCGCGACATAGACGCACTGAACGCGGTGCGCAGGGATCTCGAATCCAAGGTTGGGGTCATGGCCGCGGCGCTGATCGAGAGCCGGGGCGAACTCGGCGAGAGCGAAGAAGAGACCGCATCCGTGCGCGCCGACCTTTCAGCGTTGCGCGACACGACCACGGAGCTAGAAGCGCGGCTCTCCGACGAGAGGGAGCGCACGGTGCTCGCCCAGCGCACGCTTGAGGAGCGGGAAATCCGCCTGGCCGAGGTGCAGGCTCTTCATCTTGCCGCGCAGTCCTCGTACGACAGCAGTCAGGCGGCTCTGGCTGAGAACCAGGCGCTTAGCGCGCGCCAGCGCGATCAGATCGCCGTCCTCAACCAGCAGATCGATGCGCTTCGCTCGCAGCTCGGGCGCGTCGAACGGGCCCTGCAGATCTCCGAACAGAAGACGGAGGAGCAGGAAGTCACCATCGCCAATCTGGGCCAGCGCCTCAACATGGCGCTCGCCGCCAAGGTCGAGGAGCTCGCCGCCTACCGCTCCGAGTTCTTCGGCCGGCTCAGGGAGGTGCTGAGCGAGCGGCGCGACTTCAACATCATCGGCGACCGCTTCGTCTTCCAGTCCGAGGTGCTGTTCGCCTCCGCCTCCCACCAGCTGGAGGCGGAGGGGCACGAGCGCCTCGCGCAGTTCGCGCAAGTCCTCAGGGAGGTCATGGTCCAAATCCCATCGGAGCTACCGTGGATCCTGCAGGTCGACGGCCACACCGACAGCCGCCCGATTCAGACGGCCCGCTTCCCGTCCAACTGGGAGCTCTCGGCAGCGCGGGCGATCTCGGTGGTGAACTTCCTCATCGCTCTCGGCATCCCGCCCGATCGCCTGAGCGCCACCGGCTACGGCGAGTTCCAGCCCCTCGACGACCGCGACGACGAGATCGCCCACCGCCGCAACCGCCGCATCGAGCTGAAGCTGACCCAGCGCTGAGCCGTTATCCGGCCGCGCTGCGCGGTGCGTCGGCGAGAACGTCGCCAGCCGTGCCCTGTTCTCTCCCGTCGTCGAACTGGAGCGCAGCGAGCCTGGCGTAGAGCCCGCCGCGCGCCATCAGCGCCCGATGCGTCCCCTCGGCGATGACGCGGCCCTCGTCCATCACCACGATCCGGTCGGCCTTCTGCACGGTGGCCAAACGATGCGCGATGACGATGGTGGTCCGCCCCGCCATCAGCCGCTCCAGCGCAGCCTGCACGGCGCGCTCGCTTTCGGCATCCAGCGCACTGGTCGCCTCGTCAAGCAGCAGCACCGCCGGGTTGCGCAGCACGGCGCGGGCGATCGCGAGCCGCTGCTTCTGCCCGCCCGAGAGCCTGGTTCCCTTCTCGCCCAGGAACGTGTCGAAGCCCTCCGGCAGGCTGTCGAGGAAGTCCGCCGCGCCCGCTGCCTCTGCCGCGGCGCGGACCTCGTCGTCGCTCGCCTCGGGCCGGCCGAAGCGGATGTTCTCCCGCGCGCTCGCGGCGAAAATCACCGCGTCCTGCGGCACCAGCGCGAAGGAGCGGCGCACCGCTTCCAGCGAGGCTTCCGGCAAGTCAACCCCGTCGAGAACGATGCGCCCGTCCTCGGGGTCGTAGAAGCGGAGCAGAAGGTTGAAGACGGTCGACTTGCCCGCGCCAGACGGGCCCACCAGGGCGACCGTCTCGCCCGGCGCCACCGCGAGCGAGAATCCCTCCAGCGCCGGCGCGTCCGGGCGCGCGGGGTAGTGGAACGTCGCCCGATCCAGCTCCACCGCGCCCTGCTGCGGCTCCGGCAGCGGTTTCGTCACGGCTGGCGCGGGCGCGAGCGCGGGCTCCTCGTTCAGGAGTTCCGCCAATCGCTCGGAGGCGCCCGCCGCGTGCTGCAAGTCGCCGTAGACCTCGCTGAGCGAGCCCACGGAGCCCGCGCCCACCACGGCATAGAACATGAAGGCGGTCATCTCGCCGCCGGTCATCCCGCCCTGGAGCACCGTGGTGCCCGCGATCCAGAGCACGAGGCCGACGCCGCAGAAGACCAGCAGGATGACGATCGCCGTCAGCAGCGCCCGCGCTTGCACGCGGCGGAGCGCCGCGCGGAACGCCGCCTCCACATGATCCCCGAAACGCTCGCCGCTCCGCTCCTCCTGGCCGAACGCCTGGACGGTGCGGATGCCGCCGAGCGCCTCCTCCAGGTGGCCGCCGACATCGCCCACGCGGTCCTGGGCCACGCGGGAGTAGCGGCGCACCCGCCGGCCGAGCACGACGATGGGGATCACCACCACGGGCACCATCAGCACCACGAAGCCGGTAAGCGTCGGGCTCGTCACCACGAGCATGGCGCTCGCGCCGAGGAAGAGCAGCAGGTTGCGCAGCGCCGACGACGCCTGCTGGCCGATCACGGTCTGCAACAAGGTGGTGTCGGTGGTGATGCGGGACAGCAGCTCCCCCACCTTGTTGATCTCGAAGAAGGCCGGGCTCAGCCCAACGAGGCGGCGGAAGACCGCCCGCCTGATGTCGGCCACCACCCGCTCGCCGAGCCATGAGACGAGGTAGAAGCGCGCGAAGGAGCCGCCCGCCAGCAGCGCCACCATGCCCGCCATGTACATCAGCGCATGGTGGAGGCGCGAGACCTCCTCCTTGCTGAGGCCATCGTCGATCAGGACCCGCAGCCCCTGGCCCAGCGCGAGCACCGCCGCGGCGCTGACGCAGAGAGCGAAGACCGCCGCCACGATCACCCCGCGGTAGGGCCGGAGAAAGCGGAACAGGTAGCGGATGCGGCGGATTTCGCTGCGGGGCGGCAAGGCGGACGATACCGGCGAATCGCCCACACGCCGCCGCCTCGCCTCCGACCCGAATATGCTCACCGCTGCCGCTTCCCGTTTTGTTGGCGGCACGATAGTACTCGCGCGCCAAAACTTGGGTAGAGCGACAACTCGGCGCGGGGCTCCAGCCCCCCGGGCCGCAGGCCCGGACGGCGCGACTGCGCCGCGCGCGAATGCGCGTAGCCAAGCGAGCGGAGCGAGCGCCCGGCGATTGAGGGAAATGAAGAAGTTGGGGGACAGGGGGAGGTGGGACCAACGCTCAGACACATAGCCGCTTGCGCCTTGCGCGCCTCAGCTTTATGAAAGCCGCTCGGCAAGCGGGGCCCGCCATGAAGAAAGACATTCATCCCGACTATCACGAGATCACCGTCGTCCGTACAGACGGCAGCACCTTTACCACGCGGTCCACGTGGGGCAAGGCGGGCGACACGCTCACCCTCGATATCGATCCGCTGTCGCACCCGGTGTGGACCGGCGGTGCCCAGCGGCTCGTCGATCGCGGAGGCCAGGTCTCGCGCTTCAACAGGCGATTCGGAGACTTCGGGCTGAACTGAAGTCGCCCGCGCCTGCAAGGTCGCGTGCGCGGGATCGAGGGTCCCGCGCGAGAGAGAAACGCCCCGCCAGCCCGGCCCGGTGAGACATCGAGCCCGCTTCTAAGTCGGGATTCGCCGGGATTAAGTGGGATTAGTGGGATCGAGTGGGATTCGCCGGGATTAAGTGGGATAAGTGGGATAAGGCGGGATAAGCGGGATTAAGAGGGACGTCTCGCTCGCCCGAAGGGTCGTGCGTGCGTTGGCAGGGCAACGCCCAATCCCTTCCCGCAAATGGTTCGCTCCAGCACATGACGGGACACCTTGACGCGGGCGCCGGGCACTGTGCACCGCACCATGGTCGGGGGAAAGCTGCGGGAAGGGCCTGACTGCCAGGTCATGCGCCGGCGGGACGGTGCGTGTCAGCGAGCGTATCGGAGCGTGTGTGGGTTTTCGATCAGATGCAGTCGAAGTGGAAATGCTTGATGGTGCAGGCCTCGTCCTGGCATTGAACCCTGGTGGGCTGCGCGACCTTGCCGTGCACGGCGCATCCCCGCTCGGCCGCATTCCACACCCGCTGCTCCTTGGTCAGATAGCCGGCCTTCACGACAACGTTGCCGCTATCGAGGTGCTCGACGACGGACGCCGATTGAGCACAACCACCAACCGCCAGACAGACGATCCCCACAGTCAGCAGACGTCTCATCGTTCCATCCCCCCGACGACCGCGCGCCTCTGCTGGGCGCGCTCTGCCGTAGACCACCTCTCCCGGAGCGGAGTCGCCAGCATGCCCCTCGCCTATCCGGTCAGGGCCGCCCAGCCGTCCGCGTGCTCGGCCATGAAATGGCCCGTGACCTTGATATGGGTAAAGAGCCACTCGCCGTCGCGCTTCACCAGGTCGTCGTCGTATTCGGCGGCGAACCAGCGGGCCTTCTTCTCGCCGTCGACCAGCATGGTGCACCACATGATGAGCCACCACTTGGCGTTCGCCGTGTCGCCCTCCACCGTGATGATCGGGTTCATCACCGGATGGATCGCGAACACGATGTCGTCCTTGATGCCGACGAAGAACTCCCGGATCGCCGCCTTGCCCTGGTAAACACCGAAGTCGCCGCCGTCCCAGAGGGCGTCCTCGACGAAGAGGCTCGCCAGGCCATCGGGATCGTAGCCATGGTCGGCGTAGTAGCAGTACTGCGCCTTCATCCGCTTGATGTCTTCGATCGCGGTGAGCCGCGCCACTTGTTCCTCGAGGGTCAATTCAGCCATCGTCCTTCTCCTTGCTGGTCCGTCCCGCCCTGTGTAGTCGATGAGTTTCAGTCCCTCCCGGCGGCTGAAGGCATCGGCCGGTGAGCTAAGGGGCTCCGCCGTGCGCCGCGCGCAGCTTGCGCATCCCCCTGAGCCAGCGCTCGCGATCCGAGGCCTTGCGCTCGACGTAATCCTGCACCGCCGGGTGCGGAAGGATGAGGAACTCCTCTCGCTCCATCGCCGCGATCACGCTGTCGGCCACCTGATCCGGCTCCAGCACACCGTCGAGGCTGGCGACGCCCTCGTCCCGGCCGGCGAGCATGGCGGTGCGGACTGCCTGCGGGCAGAGCACCGAGACCCGCACGCCCCGGTCGCCGTAGACGATCGAGAGCCACTCGGCGAAGGCCACGGCAGCATGCTTGGTCACCGTATAGGTCGCCGATTCCACGTGGCTGAGGAGCCCTGCGGCCGAGGCCGTGTTGACCAGATAGCCGCTACCGCGCGCGGCCATCTTGGGCGCCACTGCCCGTGCCGCGTAGACGTGGGCCATGACGTGGATGTCCCAGTTCTGCCGCCACTCCTCGTCCGGAGCATCGACGCCCCCCATGCGCGCGATCCCGGCGTTGGAGACGAACACGTCGATTGCCCCGAAGGCATCCTCCGCGGCAGCCACGAGGCGCTTGATGTCGGCCTCGTCCGCGACATCGCAGGGCACCGCCAGGGCGTCGATCTCGCCGGCGGCCTCCAATAGGGCGTCCTCCTGCAGGTCGGCCAGGGCGATGCCCCGCGCGCCCTCCGCCCGGAAGCGGCGCGCGAGCGCGAGGCCGATGCCGCTCGCGCCGCCGGTGACGACCACCGACTTGCCCTCGATTTTCAACGGGTGCTCCCTATCGCTTACGCCGGCCTGTTGCCGCGCCCTCCATCGACATCGTAGATCGCCGCGGTGACGTACGAGGCTTCGTCGGAACAGAGCCAGAGTACCATGGTGGCGATCTCCTCGGGCCGGCCGATGCGCTTCAGCATCGAGCCGGTCTTGCCGAGCGCGATCGCGGCCTCGGCCCCGATGGAAGGCTCCCACATATCGGTGAGGACGAGGCCCGGGCGCACGCAGTTCACACGGATGCCGTGCTCGGCATACTCGTGGGCGAGACCCTTGGTGAAGGAGTCGACGGCACCCTTTGACGCGGCGTAGGGAACATCACTCGGCAGCCCGCCGTAGCGGGCCGAGATCGAGCCCACGTTCACGATGGAGCCGCCCTTGCCGCCGTGCCTGGTGGACATGCGCGTGACGACTTCGCGGGCCATGATGAAGAGGCCGATCACGTTCACATCGAAGACCTCCCGCAGGCCTTCGGTCGTCATGTCGGGGATCGGGGTCTCGTAGTCGATGGCGGCATTGTTGACGACGGCGGAGACCGGCCCGAGCTTGTTATCGACCGTCTCCAGCATCCGCAGGATGTCGTCTTCCTTGCCCATGTCGGCCTGTATCGCGATGGCGCGCTGCCCCGCCTTCCGGATTTCGACGGCGACTTCCTCCGCACGATCCTTGGCCCCGGCGTAGTTGACGGCGACATCGTAGCCCTTGGCTCCGGCGAGCCGCGCGACGGCGGCGCCGATCCCGCGGCTGCCGCCCGTGACGATCATGACTTTGGACATGTACCTCCCCTGAACTACTCGGTGCCGGCGGCCGATTAGCCCTGGCAATGCGACCGTGTAGTATGCCCCGCCCCTAGGTTGCGTGTCCGCCCAACTCCGGAGTCCTTCTGTGCCCGGCATTACCGCGTATGGCGCCTATCTGCCGCGCCGGCGCCTCCAGCGATCGGCCATTGCTGGCGCCAATACCTGGTTCGACGCCTCGCTCCGTGGCCTGGCGCGCGGCGAGCGCACCATGTGCAGCTGGGACGAGGATACGGTGACGATGGCCGTGGAGGCCGCGCGCGACATGGCCCCGGCTGCGCCGGTTCAGGCACTGTTCCTCGCCTCGACCACGCACCCGTTCGCCGTCCGCCAGAATGCCGGCATCGTTGCCGAGGCCCTGAATCTCGGGAGCGACCTGCGCACGATGGATGTAGCGGGCTCGCTCCGCGCCTCGACCACGGCGCTGATGAGCGCGCTCGACGCCGCAGCAGCGGGCGGTCAGGCAATCGTTGCGGCGGCCGACAGGCGCAAGGCCCGGGCGGGTAGCCCGATGGAAATGCTGTCCGGCGACGGAGCAGCGGCCCTCCAGGTAGGCGCGCAGGGAGAGGTCGCGACGCTGCTCGCATCCGCAACCGTCGCCGCCGACTTCATCGACCATTTCCGCGCGAGCGGCGACGCCTACGACTACGCCTGGGAAGACCGCTGGATTCGCGACGAAGGCTGGCTGAAGCTGGTGCCGCAGGCGGTCGCACGGGCCCTCGCGAAGGCCGGCGTCGAACCCGCGGACGTCGACCGTCTGATCGTTCCCTGTCACCTGCGGCGGGTGCCTGAGACCGTCGGCAGGGCGTCCGGCATCCCGGTCGAGGCCGTCGCCGACCCGATGATGAGCACGGTCGGTCAATGCGGCACGGCGCAGCCGCTGCTCATGCTCGCGGCCGAGCTGGCCAGTGCCGAGCCGGGGCAGACTCTCGTCGTCACCGGGTTCGGGCAAGGCTGCGACGCACTTGTGTTCCGCGTGACGGACGCGATCGGTGCGTTCCGGCCCAAACGCGGCGTCGCGGGGTGGCTGGAACGCAGGGTCGAGGAGACCAACTACAGCAAATTCCTGACCTACTGCGGCGTGGTCGAGCGCGAGTACGGCAAGCGTGCCGAACTCGACCGTTCGCCGGCACTCACCGCGCAGTACCGCAATCGCGAGGGCGTGACCGGCTTCGTCGGCGGCCGCTGCGCGCGCTGCGGCACGGTGCAGTACCCGAAGGCGATCTACTGCGTGAACCCCAACTGCGGCGCCAGGGACACGCAGGAGCCCCACCCCATGGCGGACGTGCCGGCAACGGTGAAGACCTTCACGGCCGACCATCTCGTGTTCTCCATGGACCCGCCCGCTTACCTCGGCCTCGTTGAGTTCGAGGGCGGCGGGCGGACCATGGTGGAGTTCACCGAGGTGGAGCCCGAGAGCTTCGACGTGGGCACACGGGCGAGCATGCGCTTCAGGATCAAGCACGTGGATGAACGGCGCGGGATGCGTCAGTATTTCTGGAAGGCGGCTCCCGATTAGGGTCCCGCGACGCGAGAGGTAAGAGACATGGCCAGCGGAATTCGAGACAAGGTCGCCATTCTCGGCATGGGCTGCTCGAAGTTCGGCGAGCGTTGGGATGCCGAGCCTTCGGACCTGATGTCCGAGGCGTTCGAGGAGTGCATCGCCGACGCCGGCATCGAACGCTCGCAGATCGATGCGGCGTGGCTGAGCACGGCCTTCGACTCCGTCAACGTCGGGCCGAGCGCGCTGCCGCTCGCGACCGCGCTCAGGCTCGGCTACATCCCCGTTACCCATGTCGAGAACATGTGCGCCAGCGGCACGGAAGCGTTCCGCGGCGCCTGCTACGCGGTGGCCTCGGGCGCGGCGGACTTCGCGCTCGCGCTCGGCGTCGAGAAGCTGAAGGACACGGGTTATGGCGGCCTGCCGGCCCGGAGCCGCGGGGTGACCACCGACCTGTTCGCGCCCAACGTCTCTGCCCCCGGCGCCTTCGCGCAGCTCGCGGCCGGCTATCGCGGCGCCCATGGCATCGACAGGGACGATCTCAAGCGCGCGATGGCCCACGTCTCGGTAAAGAGCCACGCGAACGGCGCGCGCAACCCCAAGGCGCACCTCAGGCGTGAGATCACCCACGATCAGGCCATCGACGCCCCGATGGTCGCGGAGCCCATCGGTCTGTTCGACTGCTGCGGCGTCAGCGACGGCGCGGCCTGCGCCATCGTCACCACGCCCGAGATCGCCATGATGCTGGGCAAGACCGATGTCGTGACGGTCAAGGCCTTGCAGCTCAGCGTCTCGAACGGCGAGGAGATCGGTTTCAACGCCTGGAACGGCGCCCACTTCAAGACCACGCGCATCGCCGCCCGGCGCGCCTACGAGGAAGCGGGGATCGACGATCCGCGCAAGGAGATCAGCGCGACCGAGGTCCACGACTGCTTCTCGATCACGGAGCTGGTGACGATGGAGGACCTCGGCCTCGCCGACGAGGGTCAGGCCTGGAAGGCCGTGCTCGACGGCCGCTACGACGCGGATGGCGAGATGCCGTGCCAGATCGACGGCGGCCTGAAGTGTTTCGGCCACCCCATCGGCGCCTCCGGCCTGCGCATGCTCTACGAGATCTACCTGCAATTCCACGGCCGCGCGGAGGAACGCCAGATCGACTCCATGCGCTATGGCTTGACCCACAACCTGGGCGGCCATCCCGTGCAGAACGTGTGCAGCGTGGCGATCGTCGGACACTACGACGGCTGAGCGACCTGCCGCGCCCCCCGGAGGAACCCGGCGGCATCGGGCGTGAGATCGCGCTGGCCCTCACACCTTCATGCGCGCGCGGCCCACGGCCGCGGTATCCTCGACCCTGAAGCGCCGGATCGCGTTGTCCGCATCCATCAGCTCCTGCGGCCCGAGCACGCCCGCCTGCTCGCCGGCGGTCCCGTTCAGGACGTCGTTGGGATGCTTGTGGTCGACGAACCCCAGATTGACCGTCCCGAGTTCATAGCCCATGAGGCACTGCAATTGCCGAGGGAATGTCCGCGCTTCTTCCATGGGCACGGCGAGATACTGGTTCTCTTCCTGGCGCAACCAGCCGAGAGCGTAGTGAAGTGCGACGCCGCAGCGGGCGGCGTTGGAACGATTGTCGCCGCCGCCATGGATCGTGCTGCCCACGTACATCAGCAGCGAACCCGCCGGCATTTCCGCCTGCGTTATCTCGTCCGGTTCGGGAACGCGCTCGTCAGGCCATCGATGGCTTCCAGGGACGATGCGGGTCGCCCCGTTTTCCTCGGTGAAATCGGTGACCGCCCACATGGTCGCGAGCGTGAGCGGCGGTGCCGGATTCTGGATGGGATAGAGGCCGGTGTCCCGATGCATGACCTGCGCGGTTTCGCCGGGCTCGATGTGCATGACCCCGGTGTAATGGATGCGGTAGCGCGCGCAATAGGGCCCGAGCACGCGGTCGGCGACCGCCAGCAGCAGCGGATCGACCACCATGTCGCGCGACATCGGGCAGCGCGAGAGCAGCGCGCCGAAGCGCTTCGTCTTCTGCCCGAAGAAAGTATCGGGGTCGCCCAGCTCCGTCGCCTCCAGGTGCGGCGCCAGCTCGCCCCAGAGCCGCGTCAGGGCCTCCGGGTCGAGCAGCCCCCGCACGATCGCGTAGCCGTCCCGCTCGATCGCCGCCACCAACGTATCGGTGCCGGCGTCAGCGTCGAATGTAATGAGCCTCGCCATGGTCTTGCTCCCGCTCACTGCGGGTCGATCAAGTATTCATCGCCGTCGCGGAGCCGCTTCTCGACCCAGTCGGAGGCCTCGGGCGTGGTCGGCACAACCACCTCGATCGGGCCGCCGATATCGACGCCCATGATATGGCGCATGAAGTCTCTCCCAACGCGCTAAACTGCCGCCATGTCTCTATCACAGGACGCGCGCCGATTCACAGGAGGCTTGCCCAAGTCATCGGCGGGTCGGCCGATATTTCCGTGAGACCGTCGATCCGCTAGGAATACGACGCCTCCGGCGCACGCCGCCGGGCTTCGTTTTCTACCAGGCTGTCTTCGACCGGTTCTCACGATCCATCGACCCACCGGGAATAGCGTGATGTGGCACGTCGGAATTGACGTTGGAGGAACCTTCACCGACCTCTTCGCGGCGAATGGGGAGAGCGGCGAGACGATTTCGGCGAAGGTGCTGACCACCGCCGGCGATCGCTCGGTGGGCGTGCTGAACGCGCTGGAGGCCGCCGAGATCGCACCGGCGGAGATCGGCGTCCTCGTGCACGGCACCACGACCGCAACCAACGCCCTGGTCGAACGCAGTTATCCGCCGGTCGCCATGGTCACGACAGAGGGCTTTCGCGACGTCATCGAGATCGGGCGTCAGCGCCGGCAGCACCTGTTCGCACTGCGCCAGAAGCGGCCCACGCCCATCGTCCCCCGGCGCCTGCGCTTCACCCTGGGGTGCCGGCTCGCGGCGACGGGTGAGGACCTGAGCCCGTTCGACGATGAGGAGGCCCGCAGCGTCGCGCGCCAGATCGGGGAGCAGGGCGCGCAGTCGGTCGCGATCTGCTTCATCAACGCCTACGTGGACGGGCGGCACGAAGCCCGGATGCGGGACATCCTGCTGGAGGAATATCCCGACTGCCACATCGCACTATCCTCCGAGACCGTGAGGAAGTTCCGGGAGCACGGGCGCTTTTCCACCACCGTGGTCCGCGCCGCGCTGCTCCCCGTGATGACCGACTATTTCAATCGCCTTGCCGCCGGGCTGAGCGACAGCGGCTTCTCCGGCTCGCTGCTCGCGCTCAAGAGCAACGGCGGCATGATGGGCGTCGATCTGGCGATCGAACGGCCCGAGGAGCTGGTGGAGTCGGGGCCGGCCGGCGGCGTCGCCTACGCCCGCTACCTGAGCCAGACGACCGAATTCTCGAACATCATCCACACCGACATGGGGGGCACGACCTTCGACGCATCGATCGTCGATCACGGCGAAGGCCTGCTCACCCACGATTACCAGCTCGAGTGGGAGGTGCCGATCACCATTCCGATGCTCGACATCCGTAGCGTCGGCGCAGGCGGCGGGTCGATCGCCTGGGTCGACAAGGGCGGCTCGTTGCGCGTCGGGCCGCAGAGCGCGGGCTCCGATCCGGGTCCCGCCTGCTACGACCGAGGCGGCGCCGAGACGACGGTCACCGACGCAAACTTCGTGCTGGGCCGGCTGGACGCCACCCTGGGCGGCAAGCTCGCGCTGGACGCCGATGCCGCGGAGCGCGCCGTGGGCAGGATCGCCGACCGGCTTGGCCTCGACCGGCTGGAGGCCGCCGAGGCGATCGTCTCGATCACCTGCGAGAACATGGCCCAGGCGATCAAGCTGGTGCTCACGGATCGCGGCCGCGACCCGCGCGACTTCGTGCTCGCGAGCTTCGGCGGCGCCGGCCCCATGCACGCCTGCCAGATCGCGCGCGCGCTGAATATCCCGCGCATCGTGGTCCCCGCCCACGCCGGTGTCGCTTCGGCCTTCGGCGCGACCGCCATGGACATCCGCCACGATCTGGAAGAGTTCTACTACGCCCCCGTAGACGAGGCGGATTTTGACCGGCTCAACCGGATGTTCGCCGGGCTCGAACGCCAAGGCCGGGCGCTGCTCGCGAGAGACGGAATCGTGGAAGACGAGATGATGCTCTCGCGTCACGCGCAGATGCGCTATGTCGGCCAGTTCTGGGAGGTGCTGACGCCGCTGGGAGACGGCCCGCTCTCGGCCGAGCGGACGCATGACATTGCCGATGCCTTCCACAACGCCCACGAAGCCGAGCACGGCGTCAAGTCGCCGACCTTCCCGTCGGAGTTCGTCAGCATCGGCGTGACCGCCGCGGGCGCGTTCGCACGCCCGACCATCCAGGGAGCCGAGGCAGGCGATGCCGCCGACGTCGAGCGCGGCACGCGCGCGGTCTACTTCGGCGGGTCATGGCACGATGTGGCGATCTACGCCGGCGAGCGGCTCCACCCTGGCGTCGCCATTACCGGCCCCGCCATTGTAGACTACGACCATTCGGAGACCGTGCTGCCGCCGGGCACGCAGGCATCGGTCGACCGCAGCGGCAACCTGTTGATCGCGTTGGACGGAGCCGCCTGAGCGTACGAGAGGTCACGGCGATGGAAGCTGCCAACTACAATTCGACGGAGATCAGGGATCTCGATCCTGTGACCTTCGAGGTCCTGCGCAGCCACTTCGATTTCTGCTGCGAGCGCATGAGCAAGGTGCTGCAGAAGACCGCGTTCTCGCCGATCCTGAGCGACATCCTCGACTACTCCAACGCCGTCTACGATGCGGACATCCGCCTCGTCTCGCAATCGCCGGGCTGCCCGATCCACATGGCAGCGATGCACTTCGCTGCCCAGGAGTCGGTCAACAAGTACGGCAAGGAGACGCTCTGCCCCGGCGACGTGGTGGTCCTGAACGACCCGTTCCAAGGCGGGACGCACATTCCCGACACCACCTTCACCATGCCGATATTCAGCGACGACAGGCTCCTGGGATTCGCCGTGAGCCGGGGGCACTGGCAGGACCTCGGCGGCGGCGCCGCAGGCGGGCAGTCCTTCGGCACGCACATCGCCGGCGAAGGGCTGCGCATCCCGCCGCTCAAGCTCTTCAACGAATACGAGATGAACCAGGACCTGCTGGCGCTGATCAAGAACAACACGCGTTGCCCGGAATACATCGAGGGCGATATCCAGGCCCACATGGGCGCGCTCAAGGTCGCCGAGCAGGAGTTCGACCGCGCGGTTGACCGCTACGGCCTGGAGACGGTCGAGATCGCCATGCGCGAGCTGATCGCCTACACCAACCGCATCAGCCGCAGCCGCATCGAGGCGATCCCCGATGGCGAGTACGCTGTGACCGACTTCGTCGACACCGACGGCTTCAGCGAGGAGCCGATCAAGCTCGCCGTGAAGATCGTCGTCGAAGGCGAGAGGATGACCGTCGACTTCACCGGGTCGGACCCGCAATGCGTCGGCGCGATCAATTCGCCGCTCGCCAACACGTTCTCGGCCACGTATCTCGCGCTGCGCTTCTACCTCTGTCCCGAGGCCCCGGCCAACGCCGGTTTGTTCGATGCCGTCGACATCGTCCTGCCGGACGATTGCTGGCTCAACGCCAAGTGGCCCGCGCCCACCATCGGCTGCACCACGGTGACCGCCGCCAAGATCAACAGCTCGATCTGGCTGGCGATGAGTCAGGCCATGCCGCAGGATGCGACCGGCGGCACCATGTCCGACGTGAACTGGCTGGTCTGCGCCGTGACCGACCCCGAGACCCGGCGCCAGACCGTGTTCTCCGACCTGCCCGCCGGCGGCTGGGGGGGCATGAACGACATGGACGGCGCCAGCGTCCGCTTCGACCCCACCGGCAACTGCATGAACCTCTCCGCCGAGGTGGCCGAGCTCTGCTACCCCATCGTCTACGAGGCGTTCGACCTGCGGCGGGATTCGGCGGGGCCCGGCACCCATCGGGGTGGGCTCGGCGCCAGGCTGCAGTTCCGCTTCAACGGCAACGCCGAGCTCAGCATCGAGACCTCGCGGACCCTCGCGGGCAGCCCCGGCGTTGAGGGCGGGCAGGAGAGCAGGGCACAGCGGCTTTGCAAGCTGCTGCCCGACGGCTCTGCCGAGGTGATCGGCGGTCTCGCGGATGACGGCTCGTGGCACAACCCGCTGCTCGCCGCCTACCGCTTCGCGCCGGGCGAGGCCTTCCGCATCGAGACCGGCGGCGGCGGCGGTTGGGGCGACCCCATGGCCCGCCCGGTTGAGCAGGTGCTCGACGACGTGCTCGACGACTACATCTCGATCGAGGAAGCCCGGACCTCCTACGGCGTGGTGATCGACTCGGAAGAACGCGCGGTCGATATTGCGGCGACCGAGGCGCTGAGGGG
>JAPPKP010000090.1 GCA_028819955.1 Rhodospirillaceae bacterium
AACCGGACAGATCATCTGGTACATGGACCGGACATATCCCGTGTTACCGACAGTTCGTGGAAATTCCCTTGACGTATGACCAACTGTGTTGTACATATCTTAGAGAAGGCGCGAACATGGTGTTCGTCGCCGGTGCGAGAGGGGATATCGGGCCATGCCGACCAAGATCTTCAAGGTTGCCGAAGCCCGTGCCAGCTTCTCCAGCCTCCTGGCGCGTGCCAAGGAGGGCGAGGAAATCATGATATCCAAGGGAAGCGAGCCGCAGGCGCGCATCGTGCCGCCGGCCGAGGCCGGGCAGCGGGAAGCCGCGCCGCTCAAGCACCTCAACCTGCCCGATGACCTCTTCGATCAGGAGGACCCGGACCAGGCCATGATCGACGCCGGCAGCTACAGTGACACTCTGGGCATCTGGCGCGGTCCGCCGAAGGCTTCGTGAGGCTGCTTCTCGATAGCCATGCCGTCTACTGGTGGGTTGCGGGCAGTCCGAGACTGTCCGCGACCGCCAGGGGGCTGATCCTGGATCGCGAGAACGCCGTGCTAGTCAGCGCGGTCTCGATCTACGAGCTTGAGTGGAAGGCGCAGCGCAGCCGCATCGCCTTGCCGCCGCAGGAATTGCGGGCTGCACTCAGGCGCAACGACGTGGACGACCTCCCTATCACCCACGAACATGCCGAGTATGCAGCCCAGCTCGATTGGGACCACCGCGACCCGTGGGATCGCCACCTGGCAGCCCAGGCAAGGCTGGAGAATTGCGCACTGGTCTCGGTCGACGAGGTCTTCGACGCCATCGGCGTCGATCGCCAGTGGTGAGGGGCGCTCAGTGCACCCTGCGATTGACCGGGAAGACAGTCGACGAGCGGACCATGATTTGGGTCAATGTGACTGAGGCCAAGACTCATCTCTCGCGTTATCTCAAGCGCGTCGAGCAGGGTGAAACGGTCGTTCTGTGCCGGCGCAACGTGCCAGTCGCCGAGGTTCGTCCGCTCCCGAAGCCGCTGCGGGAGCCGCGCCCAGTCGGCATAGACCGCGGGATGACCATTCCCGCGGCTTTCTTCGAGACGCTCCCGGATGATCTGCTGGCGGCGTTCGAGGACGGTAACTAGGCCAAGTAGGCTTCTTCTTTATCGCTGACCCTTCCTGCGCCCGGCGGGCGCTCAGGACTCGCCACTGCTGGCGGGCGCCGGCGCGGTTTCGGCGTCGATCCAGGCGAGGTAGTCGGGATTGCCGCCCGTGATGGGGAGCGCGATGACGCAGGGGCAGTCATAGCTGTGCAGCGCTTTGACCCTGGCGGTGAGCGGCTCGACGAGGTCGGCACGGGTCTTCGCCCATAGCATGGCCTCGGCGCCTTCACGAAGCGCGCCCTCCCACCAGTAGAAGGAGGACACGCCCGGCACGGCATTGACCGACGCCGCAAGGCGAGCTTGCACCAGGGCGCGGCCGATGGCCTCGGCCTCGGCCAGGCTCGGGGCGGTCACGCAGACCGCGACGTGCGCCATCCCTTGGCCTCCATTGGTTTCGGTACGCTCGTCCGACGATACAGCATGTCGCGCGTCGCAGAAGAAAGGTCAGGCCCTGAGGCGATGGATTCTTGCTCTGTAATTTGGGCCGCGACCCGCCAAAGCAAACGCTGCGCCAAAAGGGTAGATTAGGGTTGCGCGCTTCGAGAGGCTGATATTCGCCCGGCTGATATCCCAAGAGGAGAACGTTATGACCGATGCTGCCGCATACGAACCGCCAACTGTCTGGACATGGGAACGCGAGAACGGCGGCGAGTTCGCCTCCATCAACCGGCCCATTTCCGGCGCGACGCACGAAGCGGAGCTGCCGCGCGGCAAGCATCCCCTCCAGCTCTATTCGCTCGCGACACCCAATGGCGTGAAGGTCACGGTCATGCTCGAGGAGCTGCTGGCGGCCGGGCACGGCGGGGCGGAGTACGACGCCTATGTCGTGGACATCCGGGACGGCGCTCAGTTCGGGTCGGGGTTCGTCGCGATCAATCCGAACTCCAAGATCCCGACGCTGGTGGATTACTCGTTGCCCGAGCCGACGCGCGTGTTCGAATCGGGCGCGATCCTGCTCTACCTGGCGGAGAAGCACGGCGCCTTCATCCCGGAGGACCCGTCGGAGCGCGCCGAGTGCCTGTCATGGCTGTTCTGGCAGATGGGCTCCGCGCCCTATCTAGGCGGCGGCTTCGGTCATTTCTACGCCTACGCCCCCTACAAGATGGAGTATCCGATCGACCGCTTCACCATGGAGACGAAGCGTCAGCTCGATGTCCTCGACAAGCGGTTGGCCGACACGCGCTACATTGCGGGCGACCGTTACACCATCGCCGACATGGCGATCTGGCCGTGGTACGGCGTGCTCACCACCGGCAAGCTCTACGACGCGGCCGAGTTCCTCTCAGCGCACGAGTACGCGAACGTCGTGCGCTGGTACGAGGAGATCGCGGCGCGCGATGCGGTGATCCGCGGGCGCAAGGTCAACCGGATCAACGGCCCGCTGGAGGATCAACTCCGCGAGCGCCACGACGCATCGGATTTCGAGCTACGGACGCAGGACAAGATCGAAGTGGCGAATTAATGTTCTGATACCGAAGTTCAAGTCCAACCGCTCGCCACCGCCGGACAGCAGTGGGACAAGCCTGGCCGTGACGGGGAGGGGGGCACCTCCCGCTATGCGCGCCGCTTTCGGGAACGCGAAATCTGCCCGGTCCGTCAGTCGGGCAAGGGCGCGAGGAGGTCGTTGCGGGCGCCGAGGAAATTCACCACCACCCGCATGTTCTCCTCGGTGTTGTCGAACAGGGTCGAGTGGTTCGAGCCCCGGATCACGTGCTTGACGGCGTTCGGGATGTTCTCGGCGA
>JAPPKP010000049.1 GCA_028819955.1 Rhodospirillaceae bacterium
GGAGCGGACAATCAATGTGCTACCAAAAACGGACAACTACACTTGCTAGCGACATATTTCACTTTGGTCTTGGTAAAAAATTTTGCAGTAATATATCAATTCAATCACTCAATATACCAACGCCGACATCATTTGATGCTGCTGATCGTCCGCGTTTGTATTGGATTTTCTAATAGGGCGGTGCCAAAGTGGACAGAGTCATTGAGTGACACAGCGTAGCTCCGTCCCGGAGGCAGGCCTCAAGAAGGGGCGTCACTCGACCTTGCACGAAATTCAAATGCGCCCGTAGTAGCGGGATTCGAGCGTTTTCCAGCCACCGTAACGGGGCGGGAGAATCTTGCGATCGTGGGTGTGTGAAGTTGGAGTCACACCCCTTCTACGCACGCCGCAGTTATCCGAAGTGAATCCATTCATGTCGGCCGCTTGCGAAAACTGAAAGAATATTCAGCGAAGGCCATGCGGCTCTTCCTTCCACCGCTGCGCGCAGCGTAGGATCGACTCGAGGCAACCCGTCTTCGCCGATGCTGCCAAGCGGATGGAGCGGGGCGGGGCCTCCGCGCTCTTGAGTGAGACGGGGCGGTGGCCACGTCTCAACGCCCTCGACGGTGACGCCGATGAGAGCTGGATGGTGGAGCCCATGGCGCGAGGCCGAAGGCGCATTCATCCTTCACGTGGACCTTACGCCCAATGCGGAGCGCGAGGCGCGCGCCTTCGACCTGCTGGACGACGATGAGCGGGCGCGCTGGCAACGCTTCTTGGCCGTGGGCGCCCGTCGTCAGTTCGTTCTATGCCGTGCTGCGCTTCGCGTCGCTCTCTCGGAGCGACTGGGCTGCGCGAATCGGACGCTCTCCTTCGGTTATCTCGAGCACGGCAAACCTTTCGCCAGCGTGGATGGACAGCGCCCGCATGTCGGTTTCAATGTCAGCCACAGCGGCCGCCACGGCCTGATCGCGATCGCGGCGCATGACTGGCTCGGCGTCGACGTGGAGGAGCGCGTATCCAACCGCGATCTCGAGGGTATCGGCAGCCTGGTCTACGGATCCGCGGAGCGGCGCCGGCTGGCCGCCGCCCGTGGCCGTGAGAAAGTCCATCTCTTTTACCGGCTGTGGAGCATGAAAGAAGCGCTGATCAAGGCTCAAGGCGCGGGCTTCTCTCTGAACCCATCCAAGTTCGAAGTCCCTCCCACGATGCTGCAGGGTGAGCGGGCGGGCTCCTTTCGATTCCCGCACGCACCATCGAGCGAGTGGCGGCTCTTGGACTTGGGGGAGACCCGGTTTGCCGCCGCGCTCGCCTACAAGCTGCCGCCGTCGGAAACTGCAACGACGGTCGGGCATGAGCGGCAAGCGATTACCGGGTCGTGCCACGGTTGACCGGCGGCAGTCGGCTGCCAAGCTGAGGCGGACGGCAGGGTTGGACGAGGAGGAGATGAGCGATGGAAGGCAAGCTCTGCATCGTCACCGGCGCGACCGACGGGATCGGCCGCGTCACAGCGCGGGCGCTGGCCGAGCGGGGCGCCGAGGTCGTGCTGGTCGGGCGCAACGCCGCCAAGGGCGCGGAGGTCTGCAAGGCGATCCAGCGCTCCTCGCGCAACAACCGCGTCCGCTTCGAGCAGGCCGACCTCTCCAGCCAGGCCGAAATCAGGGAGCTGGCGGAGCGCCTTTCCGAGGGCAGTGCGGCCATCGACGTGCTGGTCAACAACGTCGGCGCCTTGTTCACGCGCCGGCGGGAGAGCACCGACGGGATCGAGATGACCTTCGCCCTCAACCATCTGGGCTATTTCCTCCTGACAGGGCTTTTGCTCGACAGCTTGAAGGCGAGCGCCGCCGCCCGCATCGTCAACGTTGCCTCCGAGGCCCATCGCGGGGGGCAGATGGATCTGGAAGACCCGCAGGGAACGAAGCGCTACAGCGGATGGCGCGCCTATCAGCAGAGCAAGCTCGCCAACATCCTCTTCACCTATCGCCTCGCCACCCTGCTGGAGGGGACAAAGGTCACGGCCAACTGCCTGCACCCCGGCTTCGTCGCCAGCAAGTTCGGGCAGAACAACGGTTGGATCTTTTCCACCATGCTGAAGACCCTGATGCGCTTCTCCGCCATCGACGTGGAGGCCGGCGCGCGCACCAGCGTCCATGTGGCGACCAGTGCCGATGTTGACGGCGTCTCCGGCCGCTACTTCGACAAGTGCCGCGAGACCGCCAGCTCGCTTGCCTCGCGCGAAGAAGAGACCGGTCGGCGCCTGTGGGAGCTGAGCGAGAGCCTGACCGGCCATCGCTACTGAGCGCGTTGCCCGCTATAAGGCTCTTCCGGTCCCATCGCCGATGCGGTCCGGGCCATATCTGCCCCGCCACCAACCACCCAATTGGAGCAATTGAATGTCCCTCAACGTCTATCTCTTCTTCGACGGCAACTGCCGCGAGGTGTTCGAATTCTACCGCTCGGTCTTCGGCGGCGAGTTCGCAATAGTCCAGACCTTCGGCGACGGCCCGCCCGGCATGAACGTGCCGGATTCCGAGAAGGACAGGATCATGCATGTGTCGCTTCCTGTCGGCTCGACCGTGCTGATGGGCAGCGACAGCACGTCGGCCTTCGGCCCACCACCGGCCGTCGGCGACAACTTCGCCATCTCGGTGAACGCCGAGAGTAGGGAGCAGTGCGACGACCTGTGCGCCAGGCTGTCCGAGGGCGGCACGGTGACGACGCCCCCGCAGGAGATGTTCTGGGGCGCCTACTTCGGCAACTGGACCGACCGCTTCGGCATCAAGTGGATGGTCAACTGCGAGCTGGCCAAGGAGTAGGCCAACTCAATCTTCCGCCTTGCGGCTGGCGTCACGGAGGTGCGCGGCGAGGCCCATGAGGCGGCGGTCGCGCCACGCTTGACGGTCGCCGTGCCGTTCCATCGGCAACCGCTCCCGGCGCTCCCCGTGCGCCCTGGCGACCACCGCGTCGGACCAGGGCTGGGCCGGCTCCCCCTGTTTCACGAACTCGTAGAAGCCCTCGCCGAGGCGCGCACAGAAGTCCGCTAGCCCGCCCGGCGCGTTCAGGTCGATGGTCTCGAACGGCCCGATGAAGGCCCAGCGGCGGCCGAGCCCGGCCGAGATCGTCGTGTCGATGTCCTGCGCCGTGGCGTAGCCGCCCTCCAGCAGGCGGAAGGCCTCCCACAGGAGCGCCGCCTGCAGCCGGTTTGCGATGAAGCCGTCGATCTCCCGCGTGAGCCTGACCGGCTCCATGCCGGCCGCCTCCATCAGCGCCCAGCAACGCGTGACCGTCTCCTCCTCGGTCCAGGGCGCCGGCACCATCTCGACCAGCGGGATCACGTAGGGCGGGTTGATGGGATGCGCGATCAGGCAGCGCGGGCCGATTCCCAAGCCCTCGGTGAAGGTCGAGGCGGGAATCCCTGAGGACGACGAGCCCACCACCAGCGCCGGCCCCGCGATGCCGTCGATCTGCTCGTAGACCTTGCGCTTCACGTCGGCGCGCTCGAACACGCTCTCCTGCGCGTACGCCGCGCCGTCGAGCGCATCGGCGAGGCCGGCGGCGATGGAGATGCGCGCCCGGGCGGCCGCAGGATCGTCGATCAGCCCGTGGCCTTCCAGCGCCTCGAGATTGGTCTCGATGCGGTCGAGCGCGGCCTCGCACTGGCCTTCAGCCCCGTCGTAGAGGGCGACCCGGTGGCCGGCGCGGGCGAAGACGATCGCCCAGGCGCTGCCCACCAGGCCCGCGCCGATGATCGCGATCTTGTCGGGCATGATGCTCTCCTCAGGCCGCCTCGGCGGCGATGTTGTTGAAGGCGGCGAGCGAGCGCTCGATGGCGGCCTGCGCGAGGTCGTCGACGATGAAGACGATGTGCGAGCGCCGGTCTTCCGTCGGCCAGGCGGCGAGATGGATCGGCGGGTGGACCACGTGCTGCACGCCGTTGACCACCACGGGCGCCTCCGTGCCCGCGACGTTGAGGATGCCCTTCACGCGCAGCACCTTCTCGCCGTGGGTGTGGAGCAGCATGGTCAGCCAGATGCCGAAGGCGGTCCAGTCCAGCGCGCCCTCGAAGCTCAGCGTGAAGGAGTGGATGTGCGCGTCGTGGCGCGAGACGTCGTGCCCGTGCCCGTGGGCGCGGTCGTCCGCCGCGTCCTTCTCCGCCTCGGCCGCGAGCCAGCGGCGCACCTCGGCGCCCTTGGTGCGGGCGTCGTAGACGTCGGCGCGCAGCACGCGCCGCACGTCGACCTCACCGTTCACGGCCGCGATCCGCTCGGCCGAGCCGTTGAGCCGAGTGAGCTTCGCGCGCAGCCGGGCGAGGGCGTCGGCGTCGGCGATGTCCGGCTTGGTCAGCACGATCCGGTCGGCGACCGTCGCCTGCTTGACCGATTCCGGATGGCGCTTGAGCTGCCTGAGCCCGTTCACGCCGTCCACCGTCGTGATCACCGAGCCCAGGCGGTAGTGGTGCTTCAGCACCGTGTCGGCGCTCAGCGTGAAGAGGATCGGCGCCGGGTCCGCGAGCCCCGTGGTCTCGACGATGAGCCGCCGGTAGGGCGGAATCTCGCCGCGCGCACGCCGGCTGTTGAGGTCGATGATCGCGTCCTTGAGGTCGCCCCTGATGGTGCAGCAGAGGCAGCCGCTCTCCAGCAGCACGGTGTTCTCGTCCATCGCCTCCACCAGGAAGTGGTCGAGGCCGACGGCGCCGAACTCGTTGACCAGCACCGCTGCGTCGGCGAGGGAAGGGTGGCGTAGCATGTGGTTGAGCAGCGTCGTCTTGCCGCTGCCGAGGAACCCGGTGACGACGATGACCGGGGTGAGCCGCGCGTAGGCTGCCATCGGTCCTACGTCCTCCACCGGGCCGCCCGGCCGCCGGCGGGCGGCGCAGCCTCGAGCCGCTCCACCAGGGCAGGGTCGAGCGGGTCGGGCGCGTAGCCGACCAGGCCCTCGACGGCGGCCCAGAGCGTGGGCAGGTCGGCCGCCATCTCGGTCGCGCCGCCACTCCGCCGGTGCACCATGTACTGCGCGCCGGCCCAGTCGTCGGCGGTGCAGCCGTAGGCGCCCAGCACGCGGTTGAGCAGAGCGAGGCGGCGCGCGCGCTCCAGGTGCCGCTCGCGGCCGGTCGGCGCCGCAGCGCTCCGGCCCGCATCGGTGCCTGCCTCAGTCCAGTGCGGGCCGTCGGTGAGGACGCCGCAGAGCGCGCACATCGCGGACCGGCGGCGCGGGCGGCCTACTTCTTCCTGGCGCCCCGCTTGCCCTTGAACGGCCGGCGCTTGATGAAGTCGTCGGCGATCTCGTCGAATGTCGCCCAGATCACCCCCTCGTGGGCGCTGATGTGGCCGATGATCCGCTCCAGCATGAGCAGCGTCTGGGGCCGGCCCGAAATGTCAGGGTGGATGGTGAGCGTGTAGACGGCGTAGTCCATCTCGCGATAGACCCAGTCGAACTGATCGCGCCACCACTCCTCGATATCGCGCGGGTTGGTCCAGCCGCCGGAGTTCGGCACCTTCTTCATGAACATCATCGGCGGCAGGTCGTCGAGGTACCAGCTGCCGGGGATCTGCACGATGGGGAAGGTGGTGCCCTTCTTCATCGGCTTCATCCACGTCTTCGCCGGCTTGGAGTAGTCGATCAACGTCCACTCCTCGTTGATCCGCATCCAATAGGGCTCGAAGTCGTGGTGCATCTGGCTGTGGTCGTACTTGATGCCGCGCTCCATCAGGAGGTGCGGCGTATACGCGCTCATCTCCCACCAGGGCGCGACGTAGCCCGTGGGCGGCTTGCCGGCGAGCTTGGTGACCAGCTCCATGGTCTTGTCGAGGACGTCCGCCTCCTGCTCGGGCGTCATGGCGATAGGGTTCTCGTGGGTGTAGCCGTGCAGCCCGATCTCGTGCCCCGCCGCCGCGACCGCCTTCATCTCCCGGGGGAAGGTCTCGATCGAGTGGCCGGGGATGAACCAGCTGGTCTGGATGCCCGCCCGGTCGAACAGCTTGAGCATGCGCGGCGTTCCGACCTCGGAGGCGAACACGCCCCGCGAGATGTCGCTCGGCGAATCGCCGCCCGCGTAGGAGCCGATCTGCCCCGCCACCGAATCGACGTCCACGCCGATCGACACGAAGATTTCCTTCTTGGCCATCGCAGCCTCCTCTCCACGTGATTGGCGCGGAGACTATGAGAGGGCGCGGGCCCTGACAACCGGCGCCGATCCGGCGGTGCAGGAAGAGGCATGGGATTCGCCGGGATCAGTGGGATTAAGCGGGATAAGCGGGATTCCGTGGGATAAGCGGGATTCCGTGGGATAAGCGGGATTCCGTGGGATAAGTGGGATTCCGCGGGATAAGTGGGATTCCGTGGGATAAGTGGGATTCCCTGGGATTGAGTGGGATAAGCGGGATTCGCCGGGACAAAGTGGGACAAGTGGGACAAGCGGGATTCGCCGGGACAAAGTGGGATTAACTGGGATAAGTGGGATTCCGCGGGACGAGCGGCGGCCGAAGCGGGCTGCGGCCACTCGACCGGGAAGCGCTGTCTCGCCGCAACTGCGGCGCCCTGTTCACCTTCATTCCGCATGGCGCGAGTCTGGCGTTGGCGGCAGGCGCGGTGCACCGCACCATGGTCCGGGGTGATGGCCGGAGTCCGTGACGCAGCCTGAGCCCGAGGCCGCGTCGAGTTGACCCTCGTGGCGCCTCTGGATACCGTCCAAGCGGAACTCGGGACCGAATTCCGGAGTTCCGAAAGACACGTCGGGATGCCGGCCACCGGCCGATCGGACCGGCCCGCTTCGCGAGCAGCGAGACCCATGGCCTACGTCGAAATCAGAGCTGTGGCCAAGAGTTTCGGCGAAACGGAAGTTCTCCACGACGTCGACCTCGATATCGACGAGCAGGAGTTCGCCGTCTTCGTCGGCCCCTCCGGCTGCGGCAAGACGACGCTGCTGCGCCTGATCGCGGGCTTGGAAGAGCTCAACGGCGGCACGATCGCGATCGGCGGCGAACGGATCGACCGCTTGCCGCCGGACAAGCGCGGCATCGCCATGGTGTTCCAGAACTACGCGCTCTATCCGCACATGTCGGTCTACGAGAACATGTCCTTCGGCCTCAGGCTCGCCCGTACCGACAAGTCTCTCATCCGCCGGCGGGTCGCCGAGGCGGCCGACATTCTGCAGATCTCCGAGTTGCTCAAGCGAAAGCCCAAGCAGCTGTCCGGCGGCCAGCGCCAGCGTGTCGCCATCGGCCGTGCCATCGTGCGCGAACCCAAGGTCTTTCTGTTCGACGAGCCGCTCTCGAACCTCGATGCGAAGCTCAGGGTCCAGATGCGGGTCGAGCTCACCCGCATCCATCAGCGCCTGAAAGCGACCATGATCTACGTCACGCACGACCAGGTCGAGGCGATGACGATGGCGAACAAGATCGTGGTGCTGAACGACGGCCACGTGGAGCAGGTGGGCGCGCCGCTCGACCTCTACAGCGCCCCCAGCAACGTCTTCGTCGCAGGCTTCATCGGATCGCCGGCCATGAACTTCCTGGACGGCAGAATCGTCGGCATCGAGAGCGAGCGCATCGAGGTCGAGCTCGACGGCGGCTATCGCGCCGCGGCGCGCTGCCGCCCCGACGGAAGCGCGGCCGAGGGCGCGCCGGTGACCCTCGGGGTGCGGCCCGAAGCGCTCAATCCCGACGGTGCGGGAGACACGACGGTGCCCGGCAAGGTCTATGCGGTCGAGCGCCTCGGCGGCGAGACCTACGTCTACCTGCACACGCCCGAGGGCCGGGAGGTGACGGTGCATGCGCCGGGCGACAAGGTGATCGCCATGCGCGACGACGTCGCCATCGGCTTCACCGCCGACAGTTGCCATCTGTTCGATGAGAACGGCCGGGCGTTCGAACGGGTACGCGCGTAAACGCTCCCGTCACCGCGCATCGAGCGTAGCCGACCGCGCGCGATGGACGTTGCAACCGGTCAGGCGACGCGGTAGGTATCGAGAGTCTTCTGATTGATGGTGACGCCCAGGCCGGGCTCCTCCGGCACGGCGACGACGCCGTCGACGATATCGAAGGTCTCGTTGGTGACCTCGTGGCGCAGCGGCGACTCCGACATGCAGTATTCGAAGATCTCGCCGCTGGGCACGGCGGCGAGCGCGTGAAGGGACGCCGCGATGGTGATGCCGCTCTTGAAGCTGTGGTTGGCGACCCTGGCCCCGTGCTCGCCGGCATAGCGGCCGGCGGCGACGAAGGTCGAGATGCCGCAGCGGCCCGGATCGGGCTGGATCCAGTCGAGCCCGCCGTCGCGGACCAGGCGCTGGAAGGCCGCTAGCTCCGACTCCGCCTCGCCGGTCGCAATCGGGATCGGGCTTTCGGCGGTCAGCAGGCGATAGCCGTCGATATCCTCCGGCTGCAGCGGCTCTTCCAGCAGGAACGGCCGGAACTCCTCGAATTGGCGGGCGCGCGCGAGCGCCGTCTGCCAGTCCCACACCTGGCCCGCATCGATCAGGATGTCGACATCGTCGCCGGCGCCGCGCCGGGCTTCGCGCACGAGCGCGATATCGGTCTTCTCGTCCTGCCCCATCGGCCCCCAGCCGAACTTGATGGCGGTGAAGCCCATGTCGGCATGGCGGCGGGCGAGGTCTCGGGTCTCGGCCGGCGTGTCGCCGAAGAGGATCGAGCAATACGCCCTGAAGCGCGTCGCACCGGCGGACCCGAGAAGCGCGCGCACCGGCTTGCCCGCGGCCTTGCCGGCGATGTCCCAGAGCGCGATGTTGACCCCGGCCATGGCATGGGCGCCGACGCCGACGCGCCCGTAATAGTTGGCGCCGTCGTACATGGCGCGCATGCAGCCCTCGATGTCGCCTGCGTCGCGGCCCTTCAGGATGTTGCCGAGCCCGTTGCAGATCTGGTGCGAGAGCGGCGCATCGATCACCGCCTTGACCACGGTCGGGCAGGAATCGACCTCGCCCCAGCCGACCAGGCCGGATTCGGTGGCGATGCGAATGAGACAGGTGTCCTGACTGCCGTCGCAGGCATCGGTGACATGCGGCAGCCGGAGCACGAAGGCGGAAACGTCGGCAATCTTCATCACTGGTCCCGATCGAACATGGCACGGCCCTCGACGTCCACGCCCCGGACCGGGCCCTGCGGCTGAAACACCTGGAGACGAAGCGTCGTGCCGATGACGTCCCCCGGCTCGAGCGTCAGCAGCGGCCCGCCCCGCCGGTCGATATCGGCAAGGCCCGTGGCGGGCCAGGAGGTGCTGGGCTCGACGCCGATCAGGTGGGCGCGGCCATGCCAGGGCGCCTCGGCGTTGCCTGCGAGCTCGTACCAGAGCCAGGCATAAGGGAAGAGGGCGGCGTCCCACGACAGCGCAGCGCCGATCGTGCCGTCGAGCCGACGCAGCGCGACCCAGGCACGGTCGAAATCACTCAGATAGGAGACCGACGCAAACGGCGCCTTGGGCCGGCTCAAGTCGCAGGTGCCCGCCTTGCCGGGCACGGTGGGCCACGTCCCTGTGGCGCCCGGTTGCAGCGGATTGGCTGCCGGGTCGTAGGAGTCGTCGACCGTGACGGAACCGGCCGACGTCTCGATCGTGAAGTCGTCAGCCAGAAGCTCCGCCCCGAAGGTCGGGTGGTGGTTCCATAGCACCCGCACCGGCCGGGCGCCCTCCATCCGCACCGTCTCGTCGACGACGAGCACGTCGTCCTCGATCGCAATCTCGCGTTCCATCGTCACCGGCACGGTGAAGAACCGGCGCACCAGGCGGAGGACGCCGCCTTCCGTCTCGGCCTGCCAGGGCGCGAGCGACGCCTCGCCGTGGAAGCCGTGCTGCACGCCCTCGAAGGTGCAGCCGGCGCCGCCATTGGGAAACAGCAGCGGCCAGCCGCCGGGGTAGCGCGTGAGCCAGGCGAGCTCGTCCGCTGTCGATGCCGATACGTAGGGCACACGCACCGCATCCCATGGCGCGCGGCCCAGGACCGATGCACCCAGGCCCGTATGAGTGACGGAAAGAATGATACCGCCGATCAGCGGGTCGACGACGACGCGGAGCGCGCCGCTTTCGAGCACCACGGGATCGTCTCGCTGCGTGCCGGCCATGGGCGCCCCCCTACTTGAGCGTGCCGGCCATGAGGCCGCGCACGAAGTACCGTTGAAACGCGATGTAGAGAATCACCATGGGCGCGCTGGCAATCACCATGCCCGCCATGGTGAGCGGAATCTGGTTGTTGTAGCGGCCCTGGAAGACGCTGAGCCCGGCCATCAGGGTCCGGCTCGAATCGTCCTGCAGGAAGATGATGGCGATCAGCAGATCGTTCCAGACGAAGAGGGAGTTGACCACGACGAGGGTCAGCAGCGCCGGCAGCGACAGCGGCACGACGATCCGCCACAGGATGCCGAAGTCGCGGGCGCCGTCGATGCGCGCAGATTCGAAGAGCTCCCTCGGCAAGGTGCGGAAGAATGTGGTCAGCAGGTAGACCGAGAACGGCGTGATCAGGCCGGCGTAGATCAGGATCGCGCCATGGAAGGTGCTGATCAGGTCGAGCTGGGTGTAAAGCACGAAGAGCGGCACGATCATGACCACCGGCGGCACGGCCATGAGCGAGGTGCTGGTGGCGAACAGCGTGTCCTTGCCGCGAAATCGCATGCGCGCGATGGCATAGGCGCCGAGGGTGGAGACGATCGTGCTCAGGCCGACGGCACCCACCACCAGCGTCACGCTGTTCGCCATCCACAGCAGGAAGGGACTGTCGATGAGCGCGGACTTGAAGTGATCGAGCACGGGCTCGGACGGGAAGCCGATCTTGTCGAGGACGTACTCCTCCTGCGACTTCAGCGCGGTCGAGATCATGTAGATCGTCGGCACGAGGGCGATGAACGCGGCGACGAGCAGGATGCCGTGCTTGAGAGCGCCACCGGGCGTCATGGTCCGGCTCCCGGCTGTCGTCCCCGGTTCAATCCATTTCGTCTTCACGTGCCCTCCGGCGTGCCGCGAACAGGGGGAAGATGAGCAGAATCGATACCATGAACAGCATGACCGCGACCGCAGACGCGATGCCGGGCAGGCTGGTACGGATCAGCGCGTTGAAGATGTAGAGCTCGAGGACCCAGGTCGAGGTGCCCGGCCCGCCGCGCCCGCCGCCGATCATGTAGATATAGGCGAAGACCGCCGCCAGCATGGTGATGATGCTGACGACGACGAAGAATTCGATCACGCCCTTCATCTGGGGCAGGATCACGTACCAGACGCGCTGCCACCAGTTGGCGCCTTCGATCCTTGCCGCCTCCAGCAGGGATTCATCGAGGCTCAGGAGTCGTGCCAGGAAGAGGATGATGCCGAGCGCGGACTCGCGCCAGATGATCACCAGGATCACGGTCCACAACGCGACGTCGGACGAGCCGATCCAGTCCAGCGCCAGGAAGTCGAGGCTGAGCCAGTGCAGGATCTGGTTCACCGGGCCCGAGAACTGGAACATCTTCTTGAGCACCACGGCGATGATGGGAACCGCCAGGACGAAGGGCAGGAAGAGGATGACCCGATAGAGCTTCCAGCCCTGCACCCGCTCGTAGAGCACGATCGAGATCACGAGGGCCAGGACCACCATGACCGGGATCGCGAGCAGAAGCATCAGGTTGTGGGTGACCGACTCCCAGAAGAGCGGCTGGTTGAGCACGAGCTCGTAGTTGCGCACGCCGATCCACGGACCGTCGACGCCGCGCACCATCTTGAAGCTGAACTCGAAGATGCGGACGAGCGGATAACCGAAGACGAAAGCGAGCAGCGCCAGCAGCGGCAGGACGAACAGAAAGGGCGTCAGCCTCCGGGAAGAGTGCAAGGCGCCGCGGCCCCTGCCGGCCGACCGTACTCAGGCAGGGCGAACGCGCCGGGAGCGCGCGGAGCACGCCCCCGGCACGACGGGCAACAGACCTATGTCAGGTCCGTCGCCCATTTCTGATACTTCTCGACCAGGTCCGGATTGAACGCGCGCCACTCCTCGACCACGCGGGCGGCGAGATCGCCCGCCTCCTCGCCGGTGAGCTCGCCCGCGACGACCTGCTGGCCGGCCGGGATCAGCGCCTGCTCGTAGAACTGGCCCGGCGTCAGATTGGCGACGTAGGGAATGTTCGCGGACAGCCCCCAATTCTGCCACATGGTGCGCACCGTCTCGTCCGCGATGATGCTGTCGTCGAAGTTGGTGTTCGACGGGATCCAGCCGGTGGCATCCCAGAACGCCTGCAGCCGCTCCGGCGTGTGCAGGTATTCGAGGAACGCGGCGGCGGCTTCCGGGTTCTCCGAGTCTGTGGAAATGCCGATGCCTTGCACGTCGAGGATCGGGATGCCCGCCATCGCGCCCGTGCCGTAGACCGGCATCACCATGCAGCCGATCTGCCCGCCGGTGGCTGCGCTGTCGGCCGGGAGCCGCGTGCCGATGGATTCGCCCATGGCCAGCTCGCCCGCCACGATCAGGTCGATGCCCGGATAGAGCTCCAGCGACGACATGTCCTTGTTGAGGAAGCCCAGGTCGCGGAGCTCCTGAAGACGCGTCCAGTGTTCGTGGTACTTGGGCTCGCGGAAGCTGCGGTCGCCGATGAAGAGATCGAGCGCCTCGCCGGTGGAATCGATGTTCTGCGGCAGGGCGTGACCCAGATACCACTCGCCCCAGTAGCCGTCCTGGATGCCGCCGCCGATGGGTTCGATGCCGGCCGACTTCAGCTTGTCGCAGGTGTCGAGCAGCTCGTCCCAAGTGAGGGGCGGTGCGTCGGCATTGACGCCGGCCTTATCGAACAGCTCCTTGTTGTAGTACCAGACCATCGGAATCGGGTACCAGCCGACGCGGTAGACGTTGCCGTCGTACCGGCTGAGCAGCGTCGGGGCCGAAGCCTCGATCACGTCGTCGCTCACCAGTCCGTTGACCGGCTGGGCATAGCCGAACCAGACGCTCTCCATGTGATAGATGCCGTTCCAGAAATACTGCATGTCGGGCGCCTCGCCCGCCGCTGCGGCGGTCTGGAACTGCGAGATCACGACGGCGGTGTCCTGCAGCATGGTGTTGACGGTCGCGCCGGTGTAGTTGGCGACCGAATCGTCCACGAAGGCTTTCAGTCCGGGCAGCTCCTGCTCGCCCCACCACCACATCGTGACTTCCGCGTCCTGCGCGCGCGACAGCGACGGTATGAGACCGCTGAGCGCGGCTCCGGCGCCCAGCGCTGCCGAGCCCTGCAAGACCCCGCGGCGGGTGATCGGATAGTTCCTTCCCTTGTCTTTTGTCATGTTGGTTTGTCCTTGCTGTTTGTCGTTGTGCCCAAGGTACCCTGCCCCGCCGGCGGGTCGTGGTCCGGCAGGGTGACTAGAACGTGCTCATCAAGCCGCCATCGACGACGAGCAATTGCCCCGTCATGTAGCGGCAGTATTTCGACGCGAGAAAGACCACCGCGCCCGATACGTCCTCCGGGAGGCCGGTGCGCCGCAGCGGCACCCTTCCCTTGTCCACGTACCATTCGACGAATTCCGGTGTCGTGGTCTCGTCGACGCCATCGACGATCGACATCGGCGTCCGCATGAAGCCCGGCGCCACGGCGTTGACGAGGATGTTGCTGGGGCCGAGCTCCACCGCCATCGACTTGGTGAGCGCGATGATGCCGCCCTTGGCCGCGTTGTAGGCCCCGACCTCGCCACTTGCGGCGAAGCCCTGCACCGACGCGACCGAGACGATGCGCCCGCTGCCCCGCTCGGCCATGTGCGGCGCCACGAGCTTGGAGCCCATGTAGACGGCCTCCAGGTTGACGGCGATGGTGCGCCGCCAGTCTTCGAGCGTGTCGTCCAGAATGGTGCGGTAGGGCGGCGTGATCGCGGCATTGTTGACGATGGCGTCGATCTTGCCGAACCGTGCGATGACGTCGTCGACGACCGAGCGATAGGCGTCGTAGTCGGTGATGTCGAGCGCATAGGGCTCGCACACGCCGCCCTTCCCCCGAATCTCCGCTGCGACCTCGCGGAGCGTTTCGGGATTCTGTTCGAGCAGCGCCACCGTGCTGCCCTCGTCGCTGAACTCCAGGGAGACGGCTCTGCCGAGCCCTTGGCCCGCGCCGGTCACGATCGCGACGTTGTCGTCGAGCAGGCCCATCAGCGCATTCCGGCGGCGTGCAATGCCGCCTTACCTGTCGCGATGCCGGTGAGCCTCATCCCCCCTCGCGCATTCCCTGGTTACTGCGGAATGTCGACGCTTGATCTTGGGCAGCGTAACTATCCAAGATAGCCATGGAAAGAGTTGTCTGAGGGCAGACCGGCGCCGGGCGTGTCCGGCGGCACGAGGCGCCCGTCCGCACGCCATCGCAATCGACGTTAGGGGAAGAGCGACCGTGGCCGACGAGACGAGATTGCTGACCCTGACCAATCTGGGGCATCACCTGGACCACCCCGAGGCCGTCGCCTGGGGACCGGATGGCATGGTCTACGCTGGTGGCGAGATCGGCCAGCTCTACCGCATGGGGCTCGAGGACGGCAGCTTCGAGCAGGCGGCCCTGGTCGAGGGCGGCTTCGTGCTGGGCATGGCGCACGATGCAGACGGCAACGTCTATGCCTGCGACGAGATTCTCGCGCGAGTCCACAAGATCACGCCCGATGGCGAGGTGTCGGTGTACGCGAGCGGCAATGCAGACCAGCCGATGCGGCTGCCGAACTATCCCGTGTTCGACGATCACGGCAATCTATTCGTCTCCGATTCCGGCGACTTCGGCGCCAAGAACGGATTCATCTGGCGCGTGCGTCCGGGCGGCGAAGCCGAGATCTGGGACCGCTCGGCCAACGGCTTCACCAACGGCATGTGCCTCTCCGAGGACGGGCGGGCGCTCTACGTGGTCGAGTCGTCGCCGCCCCTGATCTCGAAGGTCGAAGTCCGCGCCGACGGCTCGGCGGGCGAGCGCACCGTGATGGTCGAGCTGCCCCGGCAGGTGCCCGACGGTGTCGCGCTGGACCGCGACGGCAACCTCTACATCGCGCTCTACACGCCCAACATCATCTACATGCTGACGCCCGGCGGCGAGCTCATCACCCTCATCGAGGACTGGCAGCAGCTTCAGCTCGTGGCGCCGACCAACGTCGCCTTCGGCGGCACGGACATGAAGACACTGATCGTTGCCAGCCTGTGCGGCTGGTCGGTGCACACCGCGCGGGTGGACGTGCCGGGTTTGCCGGTGCGCTATCCCAAGCTTTGACGGGACATCGGAGAGGCAGGATCGAGGCCATGAGACTCACCGACGATCAAGTCGCCCGCTACAACGACGAAGGCATCCTTTCGGTCCCGGACTTTCTGGCGCCGAAATGGATCGACGCATTCCGTGCCGAAGCCGATCGCCTCACATCCGCCTCGACGGCCGCCAGCTTCGATCCCGAACGGGTGGAGATGGAGCCGAACCAGGATTCCGCCGGAAACAGCATCCGGCGCATCTACGAGCCGTGCGCGTACTATCCGGAGTTTCAGGAGTACTCCGAATCGCCCGAGATTCTCGATGCGGTCGAGCAGCTGATCGGCGCAAACCTGCTGCTTCACTACAGCAAGCTCAACATGAAGCCCGCCCAGCTCGGCTCCGTCGTCGAGTGGCACCAGGATCTCTCCTACTATCCGCTTACCAACCACGACTCGCTCGCTGTCCTGCTCTATCTCGACGATGCGGACGAGGAGAACGGCTGCCTGCGGGTCCTGCCCGGCCGGCACCGGGGCGAGCTGATGGACCACACCACGGAGGGCGTGTTCCAGGGCCGCATCACCCTGCCGGTCGATGAGTCCAGGGCCCGGAGCCTTCCCGGCAAGGCGGGCACTGGGATCTTTCTGCACGGGATGACGCCCCATGCCTCGGTGCAGAACCGCTCTGGCAGGCCGCGCCGCACGCTCATCATCAGCTACCGCGCGGCCGACTGCTTCCCCCTCTATGTCGGCAACCGGTCCGCCTCGATCGACGCGTTCACACGCCTGGTCAGGGGCCGCCCTGCCGGCGAGGCGCGCTTCACCCTCAAGCGCTTCCCGATTCCGATCTACTCGGTCAACGAGGCCTCGCTCTACCAGCTTCAGGAGATGTCGCGCGAAAACCGACTCGCGGCCTCCTGACCTCGCTCTCACGCAATGCCGAGGCCGGCGAGCACCGCAGCCTCGGCGACTTCACCGCGCACGGCCCATGCGGCGGGTGGACTTGGCCGGCCGGCGCAGTGTGCGATAAGAAGGGGCCGCTCCGCCGACCCTGTTCTCCCTATCGAAAACCAATGAGACGGCCATGAAAATCACCGATATCGAATGCCTGGTTCTGCTGGTCCCCGACTACGACGCTGAGGCCTGCAGCTCGGCCCAGGACGATCTGGTCGTCAAGATCCATACCGACGAGGGTCTGATCGGCATCGGCGAGACCGACACCAATCCCTGGGCCGCCAAGGCGACCATCGAGGCGCCCGGCACCCACTGCATGGGGCTTGGGCTCAAGGAAATGCTGATGGGCGCCGACCCGCGCGATGTCGAGGGCATCTGGGAGCGGCTCTACACCGGCTCCGCCATGACCGGGCGCCGCGGCCTCGGCATCTGCGCTATCGGCGCCCTCGACATGGCGCTCTGGGACCTGCGCGCCAAGGCCGAGGGAAAGCCCGTCTGGGAGGTCCTGGGCGGCAAGCGTCAGCCCCATGCCGTGCCTTACGCCTCGCTCCTGCCCGAGGGCGACGATCTCGACGCCTACACGGCATCCCTCGTGGACCGCGCCAAGGGAGCGAAAGAGCTCGGCTTCCGCGCTGCCAAGCTCGAGGTCTGCATCAAGGGGCCCTATTCCCACAATGCGATCCAGATCGAGGACGACCGCGCGATCGCCGACGTGGTTCACGCCTGCCGCGAGGCCGTCGGACCGGAGATGACTCTTGCCGTCGACGTCGCCTACTGCTGGCCCGACTGGCGGGCCGCCCTGCGCGCGATCGAGATGTTCGCCGACGACGACATCTACTTCATCGAGACGCCGCTGCCCACCGACGACCTTGAGGGCTACGGCAAGCTTTGTGCCGTCTCGCCGATGCGCGTCGCCGTCGGGGAATGGCTCAACACCCGCTTCGAATGCCTGGAGGCGATGGATCGCGGCGGGGCCGACGTCATCCAGCCCGATGTCGGCCGCGTCGGCGGGCTTACCGAGGCGCGTCGCGTCGCCGAGCAGGCGCGCGATCGCGGCGTCATCGTCGTGCCGCACTGCTGGAAATCCGCAATCGGCATCGCTGCCTCCCTGCATCTTGCCATCGTCGCCGGCAACTGCCCGTTCATCGAGTTCCTGCCCCCGCAGCTCGCGGACTCGCGGCTGCGCAAGGACCTGACGGCCGAGGAGTTCGCCTTCGTCGACGGCGTCATCCCGGCACCCACCGAGCCGGGCCTCGGCATCTCGCTCAACGAGGATGCTGTCGAGCAGTTCCTGGTCGCCTGAGGACGACCCCGCGCCTCACTGGCGTGCGAACGGGGTTCGCGGCAGGGTTGGTCGGTTCACGCGGCAGTACGCGCCGACTCCACGGCCTGGCGGATCGAGAGCGCGACCTTGTCCACGATCTCGTCGAGCTCGTCCCGCGTCGCGGTATAGGCCGGGGTGACGAGGGCGTAATCGCCGCGCTCGCCGTCGATGATGGCGCCGCCCTGATAGCTCAGCATGCCGTTCTCCAGCGCCGCGTCCCGGTAGCGCTTCCACACCTGGAGCGCGGGGTCGAAGGGCTCCTTGTTGTCGCGGTCCTTGACCAGCTCGATCCCCCACATCAGCCCGCAGCCCCGGATGTCGCCCACCGCGTCGTCCTGGCCCAAGGCCTTGTCCAGCCGCTCCTTGAGGTAGATGCCGTCGGCAGCCACCTTCTCCACCAGCCCGTCGCGCTCGATGATGCCCAGCACGGCACGCCCGGCGGCGCAGGCGGCGGTGTGGCCGGAATAGGTGCGGGCCGCTTCGAGATTGCCGTAGGCGCCGTCGATCGTCTCGCGCACGCCTCGTGAGAGCACGCAGGCGCTGAGCGGCATGTAGCCGCCGGAGAGCCCCTTGGCGATGGTCATGATGTCGGGCTGCACGCCCTCGTGCTCCAGCGCCCGCCATTTGCCGGTGCGGCCGACCCCGCAGAAGATCTCGTCCGCGATCATGAGCACGCCGTGGTCGTCGCAGACCGCGCGCATGGCCCGGGCGTAGCCGGCGGGCGGCGGCAGGATGCCGCCGGTGCCCCCGCCGACGGGCTCGAAGATGAAGGCCGCGACACGCGCGGGGCCGATACGCCTGATCTCGGCGTCGAGTTCGTCCGCATAGTGCTGGGCGAGGTCCTCCGGCGCCACGCCCTCGGGCGGCCGGTAGAGCATCGGCGCGGAGACGTGGGTCGCGCGGCCGAGCTTGCTCTCGTAGAGGCTCCGCCGCCACAGGTGGTGGCCCACGTCGAGCACGCCGAGCGTTGCCCCGTGCCAGGAGAGCCTGCGGCCGATGAAGCGGGTCCGCTCGGGCTCGCCATTCGCGAGATGGTACTGCAGCGCGGCCTTCAGCGCGTGCTCGTTGGCCTCGGACCCGCTCGACGAATAGAACACGCCGCCGAAATGATCCGCGCCGGCGGCGGTGACGATGCTCTCGGAGAGCTCCTCCACCACGTCGGTCGTGAAGGTCATGCTGAAGCCGTAGGCCAGCCGGTCGAACTGGTCCTTGATCGCGGCCGTCACTTCCGGATGTGCGTGGCCCAGCGAGAACAGCCCCGGCCCGCCGGTGCTGTCGATGTAGCGCCTGCCGTCCTCGCCGTAGACGTAGACGCCTTCGGCACGGACCGCCTTGGGCAAGGGCGCGCCATCGACGCTCTGGCTGATCCAGTAGGACATGGGGGCTCTCCGCTGCTTGGCCGCCGAGTCCGCGGCTCCGTCAACGTATACACTCACCACGGCGCGGCGCTATAGTCATCGCGACCGAAACTCAGGGGAGGTTCACATGGGTACGGACAGAGAGACTCTCTACAAGCAATCGATGCAGCACGCGCGCGACATGCGCGCCAAGATCACGCGCCGTCAGATGCTCCAGATCTCGGCGGCCATGGCGGCTGCCGCGGGCGTCGGCGTCGCCCCGAAATGGGCGCGCTCGTCCGACACCAACGGGCCGGGCTGGTATACCGACGACAGCCTTGAGGGCGACGTGGTGGCCTACACCTTCGCGGGCCAGCGCTGGGGCCTGCCGCTCGAAGCCGTGGTCGGGACCTTCAAGGAGCGCTTCCCCAACGTCAACGTGAAGATCATCGCGGAGCCGGTGGGCGAGGCCTACACCAAGATGCAGGTCTACGCGGCGTCCAAATCCGACTCCTACAACTGCGCCATCAACGACCACAACGTGATGTCGTCGATCGGCACCATCGGCACGCCGCTCAACCTCGACGAGTGGCTCGCCGAGGACCAGGGCTGGCTGGACGACTACCACGCCGACGTCCCGGCCAACGTCACCGTGGGCTACAACTTCCCGCAGACGCCGGAAGGCCACCACGCGTCGATCGCCTTCGATAGCAACACGAAGCTGATGTACTACCGCCAGGACAAGTTCGACGAGGCGGGCATCACCTCGGTGCCAACGACTTGGGAAGAGACCATCGAGGTCTGCAAGGCCCTGCACGATCCCGACAACGACATCTACGGCTTCGTCACCACCGGGCGCCGCGGCCTCTTCGCCGGTCTCGAGCTCTACCAGATCATTCGCTCCTACGGCGGCGTCTGGTTCGACGAGAACTGGGAGCCGCAGTTCAACACCGACATCGGCCACAAGTCGTTCGAGGTGCTGCTCAGGCTGATGGAGTATCGCCATCCGATCACGATGAACGCGACCGACGAGGAGGCGAACTCGGTGCTCGCCAAGGGCTCCGCCGTGTTCGCGCCGATGGAGTGGGGCACCTCGGTGCTGCAGGATCCGAACTTCACGGATCACCACGCGCACTTCCGTTCGGACGTCGTGCCCGGAGGCGAGACACCGGAGAGCAAGCAGGAACCGCTCATGGGCGGCTTCGGCTTCTACGTCAATAGCTTCGGCGACGACCAGCGGGCCGCGTTCGAGTGGGTCAAGCACATGAGCTCGGGCGATTACGTCGACACCCGCATCGGCGAGGACTTCGTCAACGCCGCCGGGCAGCCGGCGCGCACGTCGCTGCTGAACAAGTACGCGGACAAGCAGCCCTACTTCGACGCGCTCGCCAAATCGATCCCGATCTGCACGCCGGGCTTCGTCTGGGTGCCGCCGACCTTCACGCTCGCCGACACGCTCGGCAACGATGTCGCCGCGGTGATCGCGGGCGAGAAGGGCATGGAAGAGGCACTCGTCGACATCGACGAGGCGCAGCGCCAGATCATGGCGGATAACGGCTACTACGACTAAGCGTCCTCTACATGGCTGAGCCAAGGCTGGCGGGCACCCCCGGGGTGCGCCGCCAGCCTTTTATCCACTTGAGCGAGAATCGGATCGCGTATCTCCTCGTCCTTCCGACTCTCCTCATTCTGATCGGGCTCGCGGTCTATCCCTTGGGGTGGACCGTGGCAACGGCGTTCCGCAGCGACAACCTGTTCAACCCGCTGGCGGCGCGCTGGGTCGGCCCGCGCAATTTCGAGTTCCTCTTCTTCAACGACGACACGTTCTGGAAGACGCTCCGGCTCGCCGGCATCTGGTGCGCCATCACGGTGCCGGTCCAGCTCATCCTCGGCCTCTTCCTCGCCATGCTGCTCGACACGACGATGCGCGGCATCGGCATCCTGAGGACCCTCATCGTCATCCCGGTGTTCATCACGCCGGTTGCGCTCGGTCTCTCCTGGCGGGCGATGTTCGAGCCCATCGGCGGCCTGCTCAACTACCTGCTCCAGGGCGTGGGCCTGGAGAAGAGCCTCTGGCACACCCATCCGGACACGGCGCTGCTCTCGGTGATGATCGTCGACATCTGGCAGTGGACGCCTTTCGTCACGCTCATCCTGCTCGCCGGCATGCAGGGAATATCGCCCGAGGTGGTCGAGGCCGCGCGGCTCGACCGCGTGCGCGGCCTCACCTATCTGCGCCGCATCGTGCTGCCGCTGATCTGGCCGGTGGTGACCGTGGTGCTGCTGCTCAGGCTGGTCGATGAGATCCGCATCTTCGACGTGATCCTCATCATCACGCGGGGCGGGCCCGGCTCGTCCACGCTGCTCGCCAGCATGAACATCTACTCGATCTTCCACGCCGGCCGGCTCGGCGTGATGGCGGCCTACGGCGTGCTGATGGTGATCGCCATCAACATCGTGGTGATCAGCTTCCTGCGCGTGCTGCACCGGCAGGAGAAGGCGACGCGGCAGAAGGTGAGCGCCTGATGCGCACGCCGCTCAGACGATTCCTGGATGTCGGCGCGGTGGTTGTGGTTGCGGTCTACCTCGCGCCGCTCTACTGGATCGCGATGACCTCAGTGAAGCCGACCAACGTGATCAACGCGCCGAAGCCGCAGTTCGCCTTCGATCCGACCCTGGAGCACTACCACACGACCTTCGAGCGCTTCGATTTCGCGCAGGCCATCCTCAACAGCGGGATCATCGTCATCGTCTCCACCATCATCACGATGTTCCTCGCGCTGATCTCGGCCTACGCGCTGGCGCGGATGAAGATGCGGGGCGCCGACGGCATGTCGCTGCTGATCCTCTCGCTCCGCTTCATGCCGGGCGTGGTGATCGCGCTGCCCTACTTCCTGATGGCGCAGTGGACCGGGCTCACCGACAGCCACCTCGGCATGATCATCGTCTACGTGGCCTACGGCCTGCCGTTCGCGGTGTGGCTGCTGCGGGGATTCCTGCTCGACCTGCCGCGCGAGGTAGAGGAGGCGGCGCGGCTGGACGGCCTCGGTTGGTTCGCGATCATCTGGCGCATCATGCTGCCGATGGCGACCTCGGGCATTGCGGTCACCGCGGTCTTCACCTTCGTCTTCGCCTGGAACGAGTTCCTCTTCGCGCTCTATCTCACGAGCTACAAGGCGGTCACGATCCCGGTGCAGATCGCCAAGATGATCGACCTCTACAACGTGCTCTGGGGGCCGCTCTCGGCGGCGGTGGTGATTCAGCTCGTGCCGATGCTGATCGTGGTGTTCCTGATCCAGCGCCACATGATCCGGGGTCTCGCCCTCGGCGCCGTGAAGTAGGCACAGCCGAAGCGGGTTACGGGCCGCGTTTGCCCTCGTCTCGGGAGTCCGCGACGAAGCTGAAGGATGCGGGATCGAACACGAGGCGCCGTTGCACCGGGAAGAAGCGGATATCGAAGCGCTCGGCGATCAGGCCCCAGACGCCCTGCGGCGCGCGCAGCATCATCAGCACCGCAATCCCGCCGAGCACGATCAGATACCAGCTGCCGAAGTCCGCGAGCAGCTCACGCAGGACGAAGAAGACGATGACCCCGACGATCGGCCCTTCGATGGTGCCGATGCCGCCGATCACGACGATGAAGATGACGTTGGCGGTCCAGTCGATCACGTTGAAGCCGGCCTCGGGCGAGATGCGGAGCTTGGTGAGAAAAACCAGCGCGCCCACCATCCCGGTGCCGAAGGCGGCGACGATATAGACCCAGATCTTGGTGCGGAAATTGTCGACGCCGAGGCTGCCCGACGCCTCCTCCGAATCCCGGATCGCGGTCAGCGCGAGGCCGTGGCGCGAGCGCAATAGCAGGTAGACCAGCGCGATGGCGCCGACGGCGATGGCGAGCCCGGTCCAATAGATCGTCGTCTCCCGCCACATGCGGCCTGCGGCGATGCCCTTCACCACCGCTGCCGGCAGGCTTATGCCGGAGCCGCCGCCGAGCGCGGAGATCTGCGCGAAGGAGAGCATGTACACCTCGGCCACGACCCAGGTGCCGATGGCGAAGTAGGCGCCCCGCAGGCGGAACACGATGAACGCCGTCGGCACGGCGAAGAGCGCCGCCGCGATGCCCGCGAGCGGAATCGCCGCGATGGGGTGGACGCCCGCGTTCATCGCGAAGACGAAGAGCGCGTAGCCGCCGAGCCCCAGGAACGCCTGCTGCCCCACCGAGACCAGCCCGGCGTAGCCCGCGAGCAGGTTCCAGAGCTGCGCCAGCGCCAGGTAGTAGGCGATCTCCACGATGGTCCGCATGTCCGCGCGTCCGCCCCAGAACGGAAGCGAGATCAGGACGGCGAGCCCCAGGATCGCGACCAGCGCGCCGTAGCGGCTCGCGCGTGTGCCGCGCTCGACCCGGTAGCTGGCGGCGCCCTCGCTCACCGGTCCCTCGTGCGCGGGAAGAGCCCGTTGGGCCGGAGCACGAGCACGATCAGGAACGCGACGTGCCCCGCGAGGATCTGCCCGCCGGGGTGGAACTTGGCGCCGATGGCCTGGGCGACGCCCAGGATCACGCCGCCGGCGAGCGTGCCCCACAGGCTCCCCAGCCCGCCGATGATCACCGCCTCGAAGGCGTAGAGCAGCCGCGCCGGCCCGATGGCGGGCGAGAAGTTGGTGCGGATCGCCATGAAGGTGCCCGCGAGCGCGACCACCGCGAGCGCCAGCGCCATCGCGAGCGCGAAGACGTGGCGGTTGTCGATGCCCATCAGCGCCGCGGTCTCGTGGTCGTCGGAGGTCGCGCGGAAGGCGGTCCCCAGCCGCGTGCGGAAGAGCACGAGCTGCAGGGCGGCGATCACGCCGACCGCCGAGAGGAAGACGATGAGCGGGAACCAGCCTATGGCGATCTGCTCGCCGATGGCGATGCTCGCCGTCTCCAGCGCGCCGGCCTTGAGCCGCTGGGTGTCGGCGGAGAACACCTCCAGCAGGACGTTCTGGATGATGATCGAGAGGCCGAAGGTCACCAGCAGCGGCGGCAGGATGTCGCGGCCCAGCGTGAGGTTGAGGATGCCGCGCTGGAGCGCGTAGCCGATCCCCGCCATCACCGGCACGATGACGATCAGGCTGATGAGCGGGTGCACGCCGGTGCCGTTGAACATGGCGAGGCCGAGGAAGGCCGCGAGCACGATCAGATCGCCATGGGCGATGTTGACCAGCCGCATCACGCCGAAGATCAGCGAGAGCCCGGTCGCGAACAGCGCGTAGAGCCCGCCCAGCAGCACGCCCTGAATGATGGCGTCGAGCCACTCCATCGCAGGTCAGGCGCTCCTAAGTCCTTGTCCTAACGATACGAATGACCAGCGTTCGCCTCATTCCGTCATGCCCGGACTTGATCCGGGCATCCAGCCGTGTTGAGCAAAACCGGGGGGCTCTCGTGGATGGCCGGGTCACCCCCGGACTTGATCCGGGGGCCGGCCATGACGAGAGGGAGAGGCTGGTGATACTCGTCATCTGTTCCGGGACCCCGCCCTAGACCCCGAAATAGGCCGTAGCGACGTCTTCGCGGGAGAGGTCGTCCGGCTTGCCCTGGAGCGAGACGCGGCCCTCCTGGAAGCAGTAGACGCGGTCGGCGACGGCAAGCGCCTGGTTGATGTCCTGCTCGACCACGACGATCGTCGTTCCCTCGGAGACGATCACGGGCAGCACGGCATAGATCTGCCGGATGATGACGGGCGCGAGCCCCAGGCTGAGCTCGTCGCAGAGCAGGAGGGTCGGGTTGCTCATCAGCGCGCGGCCGATGGCGCACATCTGCTGCTCGCCGCCGCTGAGCGCGGTTCCCGGCGTCGCGCGACGCTCCCGCAAGACCGGGAAGAGCTCGTGGACCCGCTCGATCCGCCACGGCCCCGTGCGCTTGCCGTAGGCGCCGAGACGCAGGTTCTCTTCCACCGAGAGCGAGGGGAAGAGCAGCCGCCCCTCGGGCACGAGTGCCACGCCGCGGCGCACGATCTCGTGGGCGGGCAGGTGCCCGATGGGCTCGCCCTCGAACGTGACCTGCGCACGCGCGCTCGCAAGCTGCCCGACCACGCTCCTGAGGAACGTCGATTTCCCCGCCCCGTTGGCGCCGATGATGGCCACGGTCTCGCCGCGCGCCACGTGCACGTCGATACCGAAGAGCGCCTGAAAATCCCCGTAGAACGCGGTGAGGTCGTGGGTCGCCAGCACCGTCTCTGGCACCGCGCTCATTCGGCGCTGATCCCCATGTAGACCTCCTGCACCTCCGCGCTCGCCATCACCTGATGCGGGTCGCCCTCGGCGAGCTTCTGGCCGAAGTTGATCACGATCAGCCGGCTCACCACCGAGAGCAGCGCGTGAACCACGTGCTCGATCCAGACGATCGAGACGCCGGTGCGGTGGATCGCCTTGACGGTGTCGACCAGCGCGAGGCATTCGTGCTCGGTGAGGCCGCCGGCGATCTCGTCCAGCAGCAGCACGCGCGGCCGGGTCGCGAGCGCTCGCGCCATCTCCAGCCGCTTGCGCTCCAGCAGGGTGAGCGCGCCGGCCAGCGCGTTCGCCTTCTCCAGGAGCCCGGTGCGCCCCAGGATCTCGTGGCACTCCTCATAGCACGCGGCCTCGGAGCGGCTGCCGCCGAAGGCCGCGCCCACCAGCAGGTTCTCGAACACGGTCATGT
>JAPPKP010000059.1:0-2649 GCA_028819955.1 Rhodospirillaceae bacterium
TTCATCATCACCAACTTCATCAAGGGCGCCGGTATCGAAACCCTGCCCACGGCGATATTCGGGGCCGTGAAGCAGGGCATCAAACCCAACATCATGGCGCTCAGTACGCTCATGCTCACCGTCTCGATCCTGATCGTGACGCTCTCCTATTTCATCAGCCGGTACGGGCGTCAGGGAACGAAGGCGGAGGCGTAACCCCCACCGTAAAACCACCGCAACCAAGGAGGGAGACATGCGGACCGTTCTCAAAGCCGGAATAGCGGCGTTGGCCCTGACCTTTGTCGCAGGCGCGGCACAGGCGCAGGAGAAGCTCTCGATCTACCACTGGTTCGAGTACATCCCGCAGGAGCTGCTGGACAAGTTCTCGGCCGAGACCGGGATCGAGGTGACCATGGACACCTTCGATTCCAACGAGGCCATGCTCGCCTCGCTCAAGGCCGGCAAGCTCGGCTCCTACGACGTGGCAGTGCCGGGCGACTACATGGTCGAGATCATGATCGGCGAAGGCATGCTCGACACCGTTGCCGAGGGCGAGCTCGCCAACTTCGGCAACATCGAGCAGCAGTGGCTGGACGTGCCCTTCGATATGGGCCGCAAGCACTCGATCCCCTACCAGTGGGGTTCGACCAGCTTCTCGGTGAACCGGGACGTCTATCAGGGCGACATCAACGACACCAGCATCGTCTATGACCCGCCAGATGAGCTGAAGGGCAAGATCAATGTGCTCGACGCCCAGGGCGAGGTCATGCTGCTGGCCTCGCTCCATCTCGGCATTCCGCAGTGCTCGACCGACCGCGAGCAACTGAAACAGCTCGATGCGCTGCTGCAGGCGGCTAAGCCGCACTGGGCCTCGTTCAACTCCGACGGTGCCAAGGACGTGTTGGTCTCCGGCGATGCCGCCGTGGGGATGATCTGGAACGGCTTCGGCGCCAAGGCGCGTGCCGAGGGCGCCAACATCGAGTACGCCTATCCGCGCCAGGGCTACGTCGTCTGGATGGACAACGTCGTGCTGCTCAAGGACGCGCCCAACCGGGCCAGCGCGATCAAGTTCATGGACTTCCTGCTGGAGCCGGAGAACATCGCGGCGGTGACCAACTACGCGCGCTACGCCGCCGGCGTGACGGGCGTGACGCCGCATCTCGATCCGGAGCTCGCGAGCCAGCCCGAGTCCGTGCCGCCTGCCGATGCACCCGCCGGCACGTTCGTCGCGGTGTGCGATCAGGCGACCCAGGAGGTCTACGACTCCATCTGGACCCGCCTGAAGAAGTAGACGTTCCCGTTTGAGGCCGGGCGGCGTGCAACCAGAGGGCGCGCCGCCCCGTGCCTCAGCCGCCGGCGCCGATCACCGCGAGAGGGGCTTGGTCGCTGCTCGACACGATGTCTGACAATCCGTACTATACAGATCATGCGAACCGGAGCGCAGGGTATGCAGCGAGTCACGTCACGCGAATTCCAGCGCAACTTCGGGCGCTGTCAGGACGAGGCATTGAGGGCACCGCTGGCGATCACCCGGAACGGACGTGACCGGCTCGTGATTCTCTCGGTCGACGAGTATGAGCGCCTCAAGCGGCGGGACCGCCAAGCGCTTGCAGTGGAAGAGCTCTCCGACGTCGAGATCGCCGCAATCAGCCGCACCGAGCCGCCGTCCGAGGCTGCCCAATACGATCACGAGTTGACGTCCGAGCATGGTGCGGATTCCTGATCCGCAGCCGGGACTCGTCATCAGTTACGCATATCTCTGGCAGCGCGATGCCGAGCAGGGTCGAGACGAAGGCACCAAGTACCGCCCCGCCGTCGTCGTCCTGGCGGCGGAGTCCGACGACGACTACGGCAAGATTGTCCTCGTCGCCCCGATCACGCACAGGAAGCCCGACGATCCCACGACAGGGGTTGAGATACCCCCACTGACCAAGCGCCGTCTCGGCCTCGACTCGGAACGATCCTGGGTCATCGTGACGGAGGTGAACAGGTTCGAGTGGCCAGGTCCGGACCTTCTGCCCGTCGCACCGGGGCAATGGGCATACGGCGTTCTGCCGGCGGGCCTGTTCCGGATAATCCGCGATCGCCTCGCGGGCCTGGCGCGGCAACGCAAGCTCGTCCAAGTCAGACGAGAGCCGTGACCGCTTCACCGGCTGTCCGCGGCCTGCCTCATTGATTCGCCACCGCCTCGGTGCCATGTGCATGCCTAGTCCGTGGCTGCCAAAGGCTGACGGTGGCCGCGCCTGCACCCATTCGAACGAGCCTGCCCGATGTCCCGAGACTACGTCACGAAAATCCTCAAGGCGCGCGTCTACGACGTCGCGCGCGAGACGCCCCTCGAGCGTGCGCCCAAACTCTCCTCCCGGCTCGGCTGCGAGGTCTGGCTCAAGCGCGAGGACCTGCAGCCGGTCTTCTCGTTCAAGCTGCGGGGCGCCTACAACAAGCTCGACTCGCTCACACCCGGGGAGCGGGCGCGGGGGGTGATCGCGTCCTCGGCCGGCAATCACGCGCAAGGGGTCGCTCTGGCGGCGCGCAAGCTCGGCGTCCAGGCACTCATCGTCATGCCGGAGATCGCGCCCCGCATCAAGGTGGACGCGGTCGTGGGCCCGCGGCGCCCCGGGGGGCTCGCCCGGCCCACCAAAGACGAGGCGGACGAGAAAGGCGGAGCCC
>JAPPKP010000059.1:2659-25368 GCA_028819955.1 Rhodospirillaceae bacterium
GTGGACGCGGTCGTGCGCCTCGGCGCCGAGGTGCTGCTCGCCGGCACCTCCTACGACGAGGCGAAGGAGAAGGCCGAAGCGCTCGCCGCCGAGCGCGGCATGGTGCTGATTCCGCCATATGACGACGAGCACGTCATCGCAGGCCAGGGCACGGTGGGGATGGAGATCGTGCGGCAACAGGGCGAGGCCTTCGACGCCATCTTCGTCAGCGTCGGCGGCGGCGGGCTCATTGCCGGCATCGCCGCCTACATCAAGGCGCTATGGCCGGAGACGCGCATCGTCGGCGTGGAGCCGGAGGAGACGCCAACCCTGCACGCAGCGCTCGCGGCAGGCGAACGGGTGGTGCTGGATAGTGTCGGGATCTTCGCCGACGGCGTCGCGGTTAAGCAAATCGGCGCCGAGCCTTTCCGCATCGCACGCGAATGCGTCGACGAGGTTCTGCTGGTCTCCACCGACGAGATATGCGCGGCGATCAAGGACATCTTCGAGGACACCCGATCGATCGCGGAGCCGGCGGGTGCGCTCGCGGTGGCAGGCCTCAAGCGCTACGTCGAGCGGGAGGGCGGAGCAGACGGTGGGCGCTTCGCAGCGGTGGTGAGCGGGGCCAACGTCAACTTCGACCGCCTTCGCCATATCGCCCAGCGGGCCCAGCTCGGCGAGCAGCGCGAAAGCCTGCTCGCGGTGACCATCCCCGAGCGGCCCGGAAGCCTGATGCGCTTCTGCGAGCTGATCGGCAGCCGTTCGATCACGGAATTCAACTACCGCTACGCCGACAGGGCGGACGCGCACATCTTCGTCGGGATCGAAATCAGCGATGCCGACGCCGACAAGCGCGCGCTCATGGACGCATTGGAACGCGACGGCTATCCCGTCCTCGACCTGACCGACAACGAGATGGCCAAGCTCCACGTGCGCTACATGGTGGGCGGCCATGCGCCGGGGGAGCTGGACGAGGTCCTCTACCGCTTCGACTTTCCCGAGCGGCCGGGTGCGCTCATGCACTTTCTCACCCGCATGGGCTGCAGGCCCTGGAACATCAGCATGTTCCACTACCGCAACCACGGCTCGGACTACGGCCGGGTGCTGATCGGCCTGCAGGTGCCGCAGGCCGAACGCGCGGACTTCCAGTCATTTCTTGCGCAGGTGGGGTACGACTACAGGGAGGAGACCGACAACCCCGCGTACCGCCTGTTCCTGCGGTGACACGGAGCGGCGGCCGCTACGCTTGCCGAAAACACCCTTGCCCCGGTTCTCCGGATTGATCGCACCGGAATCCTGGGGCATACATGGGGCCCCCCTCAATGCGATGTCGATTGTTGAAGGCGTGTCACGGAACATCAGTCAATCCATCGGGACCGCAATGGACATCGAGTGTCAATAAATGAGAAGTAATAGAGTAAGTATTTCTTCTCGTAGTCTGCAACAAGTTCTAAAGAACCAGGTCGAGGTTTGGCAGGTTTAGTGATTTGGTGGTAACGTCGGAAGACAACTGGGAGGACAGCATGAACACAGTCTTGCGTAAGGTCGCAATCGCGTCGGGCGCCGCCGTCATCGGTGTGGCGGGCGTCTTGCTGACGCAGCCCGCTTCGGCGGAAGGCCAGCTCAACGTCTACAACTGGGGCGATTACATCAACCCAGAGGTGCTGACCCGGTTCACCGCGGATACCGGGATCGAGGTGACTCTCGACACCTATGGCACCAATGAGGAAATGCTGGCGAAAATTCAGGCGGGCGCGACAGGGTACGACATCGTGTTCCCGTCGGTTCACATGCGCGACATCATGCAGAAGCTCGGGCTGCTGTACGACGCGAAGGTCAACACGTTGCCTGGTTTCGAGAACATCGATCCGATCGCCAAGCGGTCCAGCGTCGACCCCGAGAGCTCCTATTGCTTGCCTTACGCCTGGGGTGCGGTCGGCATCTTCTACAACAAGGCAGAGGCCGGCGAGCTTACCTCTTGGGAAGACTTCTTTGCCCTGCCGGACAAGGGCAAGAAAATCACCATGCTCGACGACTTGCGCGAGACCATCGGCGTTGCCCTCATCATGAACGGCCACTCCGTGAACACGACGGATTCGGATGCTCTCAAACAGGCCGAAGCCTGGCTGCTCGAGCGCAAGGACAAGATTTCGGCGTTCACCTACGACATCGTGCCGCTGGTTCAGGCGGGCGACATCGCGGCAGCGCACTGGTACGTGGGCGCGACTCTCTACACGATCCAGGAGCCCGACCGGCTCGGCTTCGTGATCCCGAAAGAGGGTGCCACGATGTATCAGGAGGATATCTGCATTCTTGAGACCGCGCCGAACAAGGAGAGCGCGATCCGGTTCTTCGAGTTCTACATGCAGCCCGAGATTGCAGCGCTCAACACGCTCCAGCAGGTCAACGGGACGGCCAACGTGCCGGCGCGCGATCTCCTGCCGGAAGAACTGAAGAACAATCCGAACACCAATCCTCCGCCGGACGTGATGGCGAAACTCCAGATCTTCGTCGATCTCGCCAACGATCTGCGCAAGTACAATCGCGTCTGGACCAAGGTGAGAACGGCCCAGTAGCAGGTCGCTTCAATCGACCCACGTCGGCGACCGGCCTGAGCTCGTTACCGGAGATGCGAGACGCCGGATCGCCCGGTTCGGGCTCTCCGGTCGCCGAGGTGCTGGATGCGGTGAAGCGGTTCACCGCGCCCGAAGGCGGCACGGTGACCGCGCTGGACGAGGTCTCCCTGGCGGTCGGCGCCGGCGAGTTCGTGACCCTGCTCGGCCCGTCGGGCTGCGGCAAGACGACGCTGCTGCGCTGCATCAGCGGCTTCGAAGAGCTCGATTCCGGCGAGGTGCGCATCGACGGCACGCCGATGACGGGCGTGCCGGCGCAGCACCGGCCCGTCAACACCGTGTTCCAGACCTACGCGCTGTTTCCCCATCTGCGCGTCGAAGCCAACGTCGCCTACGGCCTCGAGGTCACGGGCGTGCCGCGCCGCGAGCGCGTGGAACGCGTGGCCGAGGCCCTGGAGCAGGTCGGGCTGCAGGGTCTCGAGCGGCGCAAGCCCGACCAGTTGTCGGGCGGGCAGCGCCAACGCGTCGCTCTGGCGCGTGCCATCATCAACCGGCCCAAGCTTCTGCTTCTCGACGAGCCTCTGTCGGCGCTGGACCGCAACCTGCGTCACTCCATGCAGCTCGAGCTCAAGACCCTGCAGCACGAGCTCGGGATCTGCTTCCTCTTCGTCACCCACGACCAGGAGGAAGCGCTGACGATGTCTGACCGCATCGTCGTCCTGAATCGCGGCAGGATCGAGCAGATCGGGACGCCGGAGCAGCTCTATCACACGCCGGCCACGACCTTCGTCGCGGAGTTCATCGGCGACGGGGCCCTCTTCACCGGCTCGGTCGAAGGCAGCCCGGATCCCGCGCTCGTGACCGACGACGGATTGCGCCTCGCCATTCGCGACGGCGTGCCGGCCGGGCGCAGGATGACGATGCTGCTTCGCCCCGAGCAGCTCGGCGGGGCGCCTGCTACCTCGGACCCCGCGTTCGGCATCGTGGAGGCGACGCTCGAACAGTCCGTCTTCTACGGCGCGACGCGCCAGCTGGTGTGCCGGCTCGGCAACGGTGACGCGCTCACCGTCACCCCGACGGCGGGCGGCCGCGACGACCCGCTCTTCCGGGCGCAGCCCGGCGACACGCTCAGGCTCGCCTACCTGCGCTCGGAACCGCACCTGATCGAGGAAGCGCGCGATGGCGCTTAGACGAGAGCGGACCCGGCTCGCCATCCTGCTCGGGCCTGTCAGCCTGTTCCTCGGTGTCTGTTTCGTCGGCCCGCTGGTGGTGATGATCATCTTCAGTTTTCTGGAGCCCGGACTCTACGGCGGTGTCGAATGGAGCTTCTATCACTGGAATTTCGGCCGCATTCTCGGCTGGGCCGACGGCGAGTGGGAGGACTTCGACTGGGTCTATGCCGAGATTTTCGCGCGGTCCGCTCGGCTCGCCTTCATGAATGTGCTGATCACCCTCGTGATCTGCTATCCCGCAGCGCTCTGGGTGCGCGGGCTGCCGCGACGCTGGCGCCTGTTCGTCGTGTTCATGATCACGCTGCCGTTCTTTATCAGCCTGGTGGTGCGCCTGTTCGCCTGGGTCTTGATTCTCCGCCCCACCGGGTTTCTCAACACCGCCCTGCAGGGTCTCGGCCTGATCGATGAGCCGCTCGACATCATCTTTACGGAAGCCGCCGTTCTCATCGGCATGGCGTACGTCCTGCTGCCGTTCATGTTCCTGCCGGTCTACGCGTCCGTGGAGAAGCTGGACCGTTCGCTCGTCGAAGTTTCGTCGGACCTGGGCGCGAGCTCGTTCCAGACCTTCTGCCGAGTGACGATACCTCTGACGCTGCCGGGCATTGCCGCCGGCTCCGTCCTGGTGTTCATCCCCAGCCTCGGGAACTTCATCGTCCCCGATCTGCTTGGCGGCGCCAAAGTGTTGATGATCGGCAACCTGATCGAACAGCAGTTCCTGTCCGCACGTAATTGGCCGTTCGGCGCGGCACTATCGGTCATGATGATGGGCGTCATGTTTCTGCTGATTCTGATTTATTTGCGCCGCATCGGCCGGATGCAGACCAGACCATGAAGCTGCGGCTGAGGCAGCGTCTGTTCGGCGCATACGGCGTGCTGTTTCTGGTGTTCATCTATGCGCCGATCGTGATGATCGTCGCGTTCTCGTTCAACTCCAACCCGATCAACATGATGGTCTGGTCGGGTTTTACCTTCGACTGGTACTGGACGATTTTCGGTTATCCGACGCAGCTGAACGAGCAGACGCTCTACGTCGAATCCACCGATCAGCTGCTTGCGGCGGTCAAGAACAGTCTGATCGTTGCCGCCTTTACCACGTCAATCTCGACGGTCCTGGGCACCATGACCGCGCTCGCGCTCTATCGCTATCGCTTCTACGCGCAGCGCTTCTACCAGGGCCTGCTCTACATGCCGATGGTGATGCCCGACATCGTTCTCGGCATCGCGCTGCTCGTGTTCTTCGTCAGTATCGGCATGTCGCTCGGGCTGGTCTCGATCATCATCGGGCACTGCACGTTCCTGATCTCCTACGTCTTCGTCGTTGTCAGTGCCCGGCTTGCCGGCATGGACAGCACGCTGGAGGAGGCGTCCGCGGACCTCGGCGCCAGCGAATGGGTGACCTTCCGCCGGGTCACGCTGCCGAACATTGCGCCGGGCGTGGTCGGCGGTGCATTGCTCGCCTTCATCATCTCCATGGACGATCTCGTGATCACGTACTTCATCGCCGGGGTCGATTCGACCACGTTGCCGCTCTTCATCTACGGTATGTTGCGGCGGGGGGTGAAACCCGAGATCAACGCCATCGCCACGCTGATGCTGCTGTTTACCTTCATCATCGCCTCGCTCGGCCTCTATCTGCGCCGGCGAAGCTGAACGGGTGCCTGGCATGCCCAAGCCGCGCGGGCGCGATCTCGGCCTGCCCTTCCCCGGAGAGACCGGCCGCTACAACGCCATCACGGACATTCCCGGCGTCGAGGTGGGTTTCACCACCAGGATCGAGGGCGAGGGACCGCTGATCGAAGGGCAGGGCCCGATCCGTACCGGCGTGACCGCGATCCTGCCCCTCGGCCGGCAGTCCACGCCCGAGCCGGTCTGGGCCGGCATGTACGCCCTCAACGGCAACGGCGAGATGACCGGGACCCATTGGATCCGCGACGGCGGCTATCTGGTCGGGCCCGTCTGCATCACCAACACGCACAGCGTCGGGATCGTCCATCACGCGGCGACGCGATGGATGATCCGCACCTACGCCGAGGCCTGGCGGAACGAGCATCTCTGGGCCATGCCCGTCGTCGCCGAGACCTACGACGGTGTCCTGAACGACATCAACGGCCAGCATGTCACCGAGGCGGACGCGCTCGCGGCGCTCGACGGCGCGGCCTCAGGCGCGGTGCCGGAGGGCAACGTGGGCGGTGGCACTGGCATGATCTGCTACGAGTTCAAGGGCGGCACCGGCACGGCCTCGCGCCGGCTCAAGATCGACGACACGGCGTTCCATGTCGGCGCCCTGGTGCAGGCCAATCACGGCATCAGGCCCTGGTTTACTGTGCTCGGCCGCCGGCTCGGCCCGCGCATGCAGGAGGATCGCCTGCTCGACGCCGAACAAGGCTCGATCATCGCGATCCTCGCGACCGACCTCCCCCTGGCGCCGCACCAGCTCACGCGGCTGGCGAAGCGCGCGGCGATCGGCATCGGGCGCGGCGGGACGCCGGGCGGCAACAATTCGGGCGATATCTTTCTGGCGTTCAGTACCGCGAACCGCGGCCCGCTGCCCCAGCTTGCGGCGTTGCGGCGTGACTTCGTCATGCTCAACGACGAAACCTTCGATCCGATCTACCTGGCTGCCGTCGAAGCCATCGAGGAGGCCGTCGTCAACGCGATGCTCGCGGCCGACGACATGACCACGGTGCGCCCCGCCGGCCACGTCTGCCGCGCCCTCGACGGACAGCGCCTGATGGAGCTGATGGCGTAATTTCCGGCGGCCGGGTGTCGGCTACTGAATGACTTCCGGGATTCGGGTCGGGCGCGGCGCCCGCGCGACCGCGGGGCGTTCGCAGGCCTGGAACTCTCCGTGCCCGGCCTCGGCGCAGAGCGCGCCATCGCGCCATACCGGCCGACCCCGCGACAGCGTGACGGCGGGCCATGCCCCGAGGGTCATCCCCTCGTAGGGCGTGTAGTCGCAGTCGTGGTGCAGCTTGTCGTTGGTGACGGTGACGGGCGTGTCGGTGTCCCAGATCACCAGGTCGGCGTCGGCGCCGATGGCGATCGCCCCCTTACGCGGGTAGAGCCCATAGAGCTTGGCGACGTTGGTCGACGTCATCCTGACGAACTGGTTGACGTCGATCCGGCCCTTGAGCACGCCTTCGGAGAACAGCAGCGGCATCCGCGTCTCCACGCCGGGGACGCCGTTCGGCACCTTGTGGAAGCCCGCGCCCGTCCCGGCGATCTGCTTGCCCTTGGGGTCCGCGAACCGGAACGGCGAGTGATCGGAGGAGACGATGTCGAAGACATCGCGGGCGAGCGCCGCCCAGATCGCCTCCTGGTCGTCGGCGGTGCGGGGAGGCGGTGTGCAGATGAGCTTCGCCCCCTCGAAGCCCTCGACCTCATAGGCGTCCTCGGTCAGCAGCAGATACTGGGGGCAGGTCTCGGCATGGATCGCGAGGCCCCTGGCGCGGGCCCAGTCGATCTGCTCCACCACCTCGCGCGCGGAGACGTGTACGAGGACGATTGGCACACCCACGAGCTCGGACATGGACATGGCGCGGTGCGTGGCTTCGCGCTCGCCGATCACGGGGTGGGCCCTGGTGTGGTACTTCGGCGCGGTGAGGCCCTTGTCCACCAGCTTATCGGTCAGCCACTCGATGAACTCGGTGTTCTCCGCGTGCACCATGCTGATCGCCTGCTCACGGCGCATCGCGGTGAATACGTCGAGCACCTGGCGGTCGGTGAGCTGCAGGCCCTCGTAGGTCATGTATAGCTTGTAGGAGGTGTAGCCCTCGCGCACGAGCGAGGGCAGCTCCTGGTTCAACACCTGCGCCGTGGGGTCGGTGATGATGGCGTGGAACGCGTAGTCGATGAAGCAGCGCCCCTCGGCGCTCTCGCGATAGTCGGCGAGCGACCGGCTCAGCGATGCGCCGTGGTCCTGAAAGGCGAAGGGGATGATGGTCGTCGTGCCGCCGCAGGCGGCCGAGCGCGAGCCGGTGTAGAAGTTGTCGGCGATCTCGGCCCCGTCGGGCAGGCGCTGCTCCAGATGGATGTGCCCATCGATGCCGCCCGGCGTGATCGTCCGGCCCGCGGCGTCGATCTCCTCGCGCCCCCGGCCGAGGGACGAGGCGATGGCCTCGATCCTCCCGGACTGGACGCCGATGTCGCCAGTGAAGACGTCCGCCGCGGTCGCGATCTTGCCGTTGCGGATCACCAAGTCGAAGTCGGTCACGATGCCCCCACCCTGTCTTCCGACCGCTGTCGATGGTTCGGCGCGGGATTCGCCTGCGTCAACCGTGGGCGACCACCCGTCCCGCCTGCGGTGTCCATCGCAACAGCAGCCTCGATAGCCGGTCGAAGATGGCATAGCTGATCGAGGCATAGAACACGAAGATCAGCGCCACCACGAACATCCTGTCCAGATAGGCGAACTGCTCGGAGTAGATGATGATGTAGCCGAGCCCGGACTGCGCCCCCAGGTACTCCGCCCCGAGCACCGCGGCCCAGCCGATGCCGAGGCTCAGCAGGATGGTTCCCCGCATCTCGGGAAAGATCGCCGGCAGAACGACCGTGCGGTAGATCTGCAGGCGCGAGGCGCCGAGTGTGCGGGCATTGTCGATGTAGATCTGCGGGACGTTCTTCACCGCATTGACCACGCCGGCGAAGAAGATGACGCCGACGCCGTAGCCGACAAAGGCGATCTTGCCGACGAAGTCGATGCCGAACCAGAGCTGAAACATCGGCACCATGGCGAGCAGCGGCAGCGTGCGCAGGAGCTGAACCGGCAGGTCGACGATCCGGCGGGTCCACCGCGACCAGGACACCGCGAGGCCGAGAAGGGAGCCGACGATGCCGCCCATGACGAGCCCGACGTAGAGCCGCACGATGGTGTCGACCGAGTGGTCCAGGATGGACAGAAGCGCGGCAAGGTAGCTCTGCGGCGCGCCCTCGGCGACCGAGGGGACGCCCAGACCGCCCCGCCAGTAGTCCGACAGCGACAGCAGCGTGCGACTGAACACGATCTGCCACCCCGGCACCATGGGCTCGCCCGGCACCGCCTCTGCCGTGTAGATCGTGGACAGGACTTGCCAGACTCCGGCCATCGCGAGCAGTACCAGGATCGAGACGCGTCGGAGGCGGAATTGCGCGTACAGCCACTTCATGGGTCAGCCTGCGTTCTCCGGCGGCTCAGCGGCGCCCTTTGCGTCCTCCAGTCCGAGGTGTGCGAGCAGGACATGCTTGTGCCGCACCATGGTCGGCTCCATGAGTCCGTCGGTTGTGCGCGGCCTGGGCGCCTCGACCGCGAGATCGTCAACGATGCGGCCGCTGTGCATGACCAGAATCCGGTCCGCGAGGATCAGCGCCTCGTCCACGTCGTGTGTCACGAAGACCACGGTACGCCGCTCGGTCGACCCTGCCTCGGTCCACAGCGCAAGCAGAACATCGTGGAGGTTGCGCTTGGTGACGTAGTCGACCGCGCCGAAGGGCTCGTCGAGAAGCAGGACGTTCGCGCCGTTGGCGAAGACCGTGGCGACGGCGACCCGCTTCAGCATGCCGCCCGAGAGCTCGCGCGGCCATGCCCTCGCCACGTGCGTGAGGCCCACACGCTCCAGGTAGAACTCGGCGCTCTTGCGACGCTCGGTCCTGCCGACGCCCCGGCACTTCAGACCGTACTCGACGTTGTCGATCACGCGCAGCCAGGGGAAGACGCTGTCCTGCTGGAACACCATGCCGCGTTCCGGGCCGGGCTGGGAGACGCTCTCCCCTTCCACCTCGAGCGAACCGGACGACGGCAGCATGAGCCCGGCGATGAGCTTGAGCAGCGTCGACTTGCCGCAACCGGAGGGCCCCACCAGGCAGACGAACTGGCCCCGGTCGATCCCGAACGTCACGTCGTCGAGCGCCGTCACCATCTGCCGATCCGCCCGCCGGAAGGTTCGCGACAGGTTGCTGGCCACGATGACGTCTCTGCCGTCCGCCGCCCCTGCCAATGGATCACCCTCCGCCGGTGCGGGCCTCGACGCTCCACGCCGAGACGTAGGAGAAGAATCGGGCGGTGAATGCATCGAAGACAACCGCCAGGATACCGAGCACGAGGAGTGCGGCGAATATGCCCTCCATGTCCGTCGAGCCGGCGAGCACCTGAACGATCTTGCCGATGCCCTGCTGGGCGCCGAGCAGCTCGGCGATGGCCTCCAGACCCCAGGCCCCGGCCAGCGCGATCCTGATTCCGCCGAGGATCTGCGGCACGGTGCCCTTGATGAGGACATCCCAGACGACGCGCCGACGGCTCGCGCCGAGCGTGTAGGCGGCGTCCTCGTAGACCGGATCCAGCGTGCTCGCGGCGCGCTGAGCGTAAATGTAGAGAATGACGGCCACGTAGATGGACACCAGCAGCACCGCGCTGGTGCGGCCGGTGCCGAACCAGATCAGGAAGAACGGTGCGAGCACGAGAATGGGGATCGTGCCCAGGACCATCAGCACCGGATCGATGATTGACCGGAACAGGTCGAAGCGCGCCGTCACCAGCCCGCAGACGGTCCCGACGCTGGCCCCGAGGGCGACCGCAATCAGAACGTTCTGGGTCGTGTAGATCATGCTGTCGAGGAGGCCCGTCTCGGGCAGTCCGTAGAACAGCAGATAGTCGGCGACGATGAAATCCTCGCCGATGCGCTCCGCCACATGCGCCGGATGGGGTAGCGCGATAAGCGGGATGGCGAACGTCAACAGCTGCCAGACGGCCACCAGGAGCACGAGGCCGATCAGGCCGAGAACGTCAAACCGCTTCGCCATCACTGAAATTATGCCGGCTCCACTGTGGGCTATCCATGCCTTTGCACCGCCCGCCCGGCGGCGGACGGCGCAGCCGGCGCGCAGGTCGTATCTGACGCCGCGCGCCGGCCGGCCTTGTTCGCCTTCCTGAGCCTTTCGTCAGGTACGGGACGAGAGTCCGAGCCTATGACGACGCGGCGGTTGCCATGCGGTAGGCATCGAGGAAGTTGAACCACTCGAAGTACTGCTTCGCCCGGTCCAGAAGCGCCTGCCTGTCGGCATCGAGGGACTGGCCTTCGAGGTCCGCGATCATCGCCGCCGACTTCGCCTGGTAGTCCTTCATCTGCTCCCAGATCGCCGCCCCCCAGACGAACTCCTCGGCCGTGACCGCACCGGCAGGCAGCAGACCCTTCTCGGCCCAGTCCGCGATGATCGCGGGCCAAGCGTTCAGGTAGTAGAGCAGGCTCGACTCATCGCGGTAGTACTTCTCGTTGTACTCGAACGATGAGTACGGATGCAGGATGGCGACCGTTTCCTCGACTCCCTTGGCATCCAGGTCGGTGCCCGCGACGCTGTTCAGATAGGGCGCCTGGAGCTCGTAGAGCGAGGGGTCTTCGTCGACCGCGGCGAGCGTGCGCCACGCCACGGAGAGGAAGCGCAGGATCGTGTTCTGGTTCTCGTTGATGTAGCCCGTGTGCGACGCGATGCCGACGATGGTCACCAGCTTCTGCATCGGCGAATCGACGCCGCCCGGCCCGTAGTTGTAGAGGTCGCCCACATCGATGAGGTTGGTCCACCCCGCCTTCATCAGGGTGTAGACGATGGGCGCGCCTTCGGGATTGACGAAGTCGATGCGGCCGGCCTTGGCCAGCACGAGCGACTTGGCGTCGTCCATCAGGTCGAGGTCCCAGGTCGCGCCCGAGAACGCCGACACGGCCTCCTCGAACGGCCGCTTGCTCAGCACCGGCGAGCCGACCAGGGTCTTGCCGTTCATCGGCGCCAGTGCGGCGGTGATGGCCTCCTCGAAGCCCATGCCCTCGGCAATGTATTCCTTGAAGCTCTTGAGCCCGAGTTCAGGGTTCGCCAGCAACGCAGTGCCGAGGAAGTTGTCGGTGAACGCGATGCACTTCAGCGTGTTGGCGCTCTTGTAGGTGGGCAGCATCAACGGGCAGTACTGGCTCGAAATGTCGAGCTGGCCGTTGAGGAGCAGCGCGTTGACGTTGGTGTCGGTGACCTTCAGGCCGAGCTCCTCCGGCCCGATGGTGATGCCGGCGTCGGCGAACCAGCCCTTCTTCATGGCGATGACGTAGAAGGTGTTGTCGGCATAGGGCCGCATGCCGAAGTTGACCTCCGCCGTCGGAATGTCGGTTCCGGGCTCCGGCGGAGCCGGCGTGTAGACGTCGGCGGCGGTCGCGGATGGCGACCCGGTGGCGAGGAACAGCGCCAGTGCGCCGGCAAATGCCGCAGCGATGCCGGCGGCGCGTTTCGGATGTGTTGTTTCTCGGATCATGTCTCGGCCTCCCTTCAGTGACGAGTCAATGGCTGTGGGTACGGGTCTTGTGGTCACGGACCGTTACGCGACAAGACATCGGAAATTGTTGTTCTTTTTCTCGATAGCCGCCGTCCGCCCGGCGGCTCGCATGAATCATGTTTGGCGCCCCGGTGGGTGTCAAGCGGGCGACCCCGGATGCCATGAGTGCCGTTCGGGATAGCGGCCGATCCGCCTCGACGGGGTTAGGGCGCTTTGCGATACTCGCGGGCCGCACGCCGGGCAGCCAGGGAGGACGGGACATCAAGGTCGCAGAACGCATGGGCGGCCTGCCGCGGATCGGCCTCGACATCATGGGCGATCTCGCCGACGAGCAGGACAGCACGGGAACCGGTGCCGAGCCCTCCTTCCGGCTGGAGAACGCCGACAGCGACATACCGCCGCCCGAGAACGCGGTGCGGGCGACGCGCGAGACGGTGGGCGAAGACGCCTACAACAGCTGGCTGCCGCTGGTCGGCCTGCGGGAGCTGAGGCAGGCGGTCGCGGACAGCATCCGCCGCGACGACGACCTCGACTACGACTGGTCGAGCGAGGTCATCATCACGAACGGGGTGCAGGAGGGGCTGCTCTCCACGCTGCTCGCGCTGCTCGATCCGGGCGACGGGGTAATCACGCCGGAGCCCGCCTACTCCGGCATCATCAACCGCATTCGCCTGGCCCACGGGGTGCCGCTCTTCGTGCCGCTCCGCGAGGAAAGAGGCTGGCGATTGGACCTCGACGCGCTCGAACGGCAGGGGGCCGAGGCGAGCGCCAAGGCGATCGTCTTCAATGCCACCAACATGCCGACCGGCGTGCTCTACACGCGGGAGGAACTCGACGCCATCGCCGATCTCGCCCGGCGGCGCGATCTTTGGGTCGTCTATTCCGCGGTGACGTCGCGGCTCACCTTCGATATCGACCGCGCACCCAACATCGCCACCTGGCCCGGCATGCGGGAGCGGACGATCATCCTCGACGGGGTCTCCAAGGACTTCAACATGACCGCCTGGCGGATCGGCTGGGCGGTGGCCGACAAGGCGGTGATCGAACACGTCGGCAAGGCGCACATGTACAACGGAACGCTGACCAGCGCCTTCGCCCAGGCCGGCGTCATTGCCCTGCTCGACGATCACGAGGGCGCCAACGCCTACCTGCGCCGCTGCGCGGGCATCCTCGCCGAGCGCGGGCGGCTCGCCGCAGACGGCCTCAACGCGGTGCCGGGGCTGAGCTGCGTGCCGCCCGAGGGCGGCTGGTGGTTCCTGTTGGATCATCGCGCGCTGGAAGCCGACGACGCGGCGTTCGCGCACGCGTTGCTCGATCAGGCCAATGTCGCGGTGACGCCCATGGCCACCTGGGGCCCATCGACCGCGATGGGTCACGTGCGAATCATCTTCGCCAATGAGCCGGTCGAGCGCCTGCGCGAGGCGGTTTCTCGCATCGGCCGGGTGGCGGCCGGGCTCGCGCGGTAGCATCACCGGTTCCCGAAGACCGATGCTCGCCGAAACAGGAGCTGCGGCAATGGCGTCATGTCCGCATGACACGCATGCCGCCATCGCGCTACGCTAGGAGATACGTTTGTGAACAAGAGAGCGAAATCTCAACGGGAGGGAGACATGAGAATACGACTTGATGTGTCACGGCGGGGCTTCGGCCGCCTTATGGGGGCGTGCGTGGCCGCTGGCGCACTCGGCCTTGCCGCGTCCGCGGTACCGCAAGACGCCAACGCTCAGCAGGTCGGCGGCACGCTCAAGCTGGCCTTCGGCCACGACGCCGGCGACTTCGATCCGGCCAAGGCGGCCTACGGCATGTCCCACGCCGTGATCGAGCAGGTGTTCTCGGGTCTCACGGCGCTCGATGCGGATGCCAACCCCTATCCGGACGTCGCCGAATCCATCGACATCTCGGACGACGGCCTGGTCTACACCTTCCATCTCAGGAAGGGCGTCAACTTCCACGACGGCACGCCGTTTACGGCCGAGGACGTCAAGTTCACGTTCGATCGCCTCAAGGATCCGGAGACGGGCTACCCCTACGCCGTCCAGCTCGCCTCGCTCGAGGAGACCACCGTGGTCGACGATCACACGGTGCAGATGCGGCTCTCGGTGCCGACCGGGCCGTTCCTCGTCAATCTCGCCTTCCCCGGATCGGCCATCGTCTCCAAGAGTATCGTCGAGTCGGGCCACGATCTCGGCGCCACCCCGATCGGCACGGGGCCGTTCAAGTTCGTGAGCTACCAGCCGGGCACGATGACCAAGTTCGTGCGGAACCCGGACTACTACGAGGGCGACAAGCCCTATTTCGAGGCGATGGAGTACCGGACCATCGCCGACGAGACGGCCATTACCAACGCGCTGCTCTCGGGCGTGGTCGACTTCTCGAACGCGATCGCGGCCAAGGACTGGGCCACCGTCGAAGCCAATCCCGACCTCACCAAGGTTCCGATCGAAGGCGGCCGCTGGTTCTGGGTCGGCGTCAACAACAATGCCGAGCCGCTCAACAGCAACCTGGTGCGCCAGGCCATCGCCCACGCGGTGGATCGCCAGGCGATCGTGGATGCGGTCTTCTACGGCCTCGCCAAGCCCATCCGCGGCGGCGTGGTGCCCGAGTGGAGCTGGGGCCACGCGGCGGATCTCAAGGTGTTCTCGACCGGTGCCGACCCCGAGAAGGCGAAGGCGCTGCTCGCCGAGGCCGGCTATCCGGACGGCTTCGACATCACCTTCAAGATCGGCACCGAGTGGCCGCCGCTCATGGCGATGGGGCCGTTGATCCAGGCCAACCTGATGGCGGTCGGCATCAACGCCCAGATCTCGACCATGGGTACGGCGCAGTGGCTGGACGAGGTGTTCACGGCGCGCGACTACCACATCACCGACATGTACTGGTTGAGCCCGCTCGCCGATCCGGACGACTTCACGACCCTGAACTATCAGTGCGAGAACTCGATGAACTTCCAGGGCTCGTGCAGCGAGGAGATGGATGCCCTGCTGGACGAGGCACGCTCGGCCACCACGCTGGAGGCGCGCAAGGACGCCTATCGGCGCATGCAGGAGCTGTCGATGGAGCAGATGACCCTGGTCCCGCTCGTCAGCGCCCTGATCCTCCATGCGCATACCGACAAGCTGAAGGGCTTCAAGCCCATGCGCACGGGCTTCCTGAAGACGCTCAAGGACGCCTGGCTCGAAGAGTAGGTGCCCGTTTGGTAAGAGACGCCCCGGAGGGTTCTGCCCTCCGGGGTTTTCCCCTCAAGCGGCGGGCGAGCCCCGCTGAAGGGGCGCGCACGGCATGATCCGGTTCCTCGCCGCGCGGCTTGCGGCGTACGTGCCGACGCTGTTCGCAATCTCGATCATCCTGTTCCTCGCGATCAACGTCGCGCCTGGCAGTCCCGCCCAGGTTTCCCTCGGGATCAACGCCACGCCCGAAGCGATCGAGCGCTTCGAGCGCGAGCACGGCCTCGACCGGCCGCTCTACGAGCAATACGTCAACTGGCTCTACGAGGTCCTGCGGGGGGACTTCGGCGAGTCCCTGCAATCGGGCGCGCCGGTGGGCCCGGAGCTGCTCTCGCGCCTTTACGTGACTCTGGAGCTCGCGATCCTCGCCTTCATCATCGCCAACCTGATCGCGGTGCCGCTCGGCTGCCTCGCGGCCTACCACCACCAGCGAACGGTGGACAACGCCTTCATCTTTCTCGCGACCCTCATGGGGTCGATGCCCAACTTCTGGCTGGCGACCCTGCTCATCCTGCTGCTCACGGTGACGCTCGGCTGGCTGCCGTCGGGCGGCTACGTGCCGCTCGGCGAGGCGCCGCTGGAGAACCTCCGCCTCATGATCATGCCGGCGCTCTCGCTCGGCGTGGTCTCGTCCGCGCTGCTGCTGCGAATCATGCGGACCGGCATGCTTGAGGTGTTCTCGTCCGACTACATCCGAACGGCGGTCGCGAAGGGCGCCGGCCAGCGCGTGGTGATCTGGCGTCACGCGGTGCGCAATGCGCTGATCCCCTACCTCACCGTCGGCGGCGTGGAGTTCAGCCTGCTCTTCGGCGGCGTGGTCATCGTCGAGAACATCTTCCTGCTGCCGGGCGTGGGCCAGCTCGCGCTCATCGGCATCACCCAGCGGGACTATCCCTATCTGCTCGCGAGCGTAATGCTGATCGCCGTCGTGGTGCTCACTGCCAATCTGATCGTCGATGTGCTTGCCGCGTGGCTCGACCCGCGGGTGGTGCGGACCGCGGGCGGGAGCTGAGGCGCGCCCATGGGCAAGCACTTTCCGTGGCGGCGTTACGGGCTCCTCATCATCGGCGCTACGCTGACGCTGGCGCTCATCCTGCTGGCGGTGCTCGCGCCCTGGGTCACCCCGTTCTCGCCCTACGAGATCAACATCCCGGACCGGCTGCAGGGGCCGAGCGCGGCGCACTGGCTGGGGACGGACGAGCTCGGCCGCGACACCTTCACGCGCACCGTCTACGCCGGGCGCATCTCGCTCATGGTGGGCGCCGTCGCGGTCGGCATCGGCATCTTCGGCGGCATCCTGATCGGCCTCACCTCGGCCTACTTCGGCGGCGCGTACGACATGCTCTTCATGCGCAACATGGACATGCTGTACGCCTTTCCGGCGATCCTGCTGGCAATCGTGATCATGGCCGGCCTCGGCACCAGCATGATCAACGCCATGATCGCGATCGGAATCATCTTCATACCGGGGTTCGCGCGGCTCGCGCGCGCCACCACGCAGGTGGTGCTGCGCCAGCAATTCGTGGAGGCGGCACTGACCACGGGCATGTCCACCCGGCGTCTGCTCTTCCGCGAGATCCTGCCCAATATCGCGACGCCGCTGATGGTGCAGGGCGCGATCGGCTTCGCCTATGCCGTGCTGATCGAGTCCGCGCTCAGCTTCCTCGGCCTCGGCGCGCAGCCGCCCGAGCCCAGCTGGGGCGAGATGATCAACTCGGGCCGCGGCCAGATGGCGCAGGCCCCGTGGCTCGGGATCGTGCCGGGCGCCGCCATCTTCCTCAGCGTGCTGGGCTTCAACACGCTGGGCGACGGGCTGCGCGACTTCTTCGACCCCCACCTCAGGGACTAGACTGGACAGACTTGGCATAGCGGCAGCGGGAGAACGCTCATGGAGATCAACACATTCTCGATCGTCGGCCGCTGCGCGCGGACCGGCCAGCTCGGCTGCGCGGTGGCCTCGGCGGGAACTGCGGTGGGCCCGATGTGCCTCTTCGCACGCGCCGGCGTCGGCGCGGTCGCCTCGCAGTCCTGGTGCAACCCCTATCTCGCCCATGACGGCCTCGACCTGATGGAACAGGGCATGGATGCGCAGGCGGTGTGCGACAAGCTCGTGGCCGAAGACCCCGGCCGCGATATCAGGCAGGTCGCCTATGTCGATGCCGAGGGCGCCAGCGCCGCCTTCACCGGCAAGGACTGCGCGAACTGGCACGGCGCGGTCACGGGCCAGAACTTCTCGTCGCAGGGAAACCTGCTCACCGGGCCGGAGACGGTGAGCGCCATGGCCGAGGCCTTTCAGCGGCTGGAGGCGCTGGACCTCGCCGAACGGCTGATCGCCGCGCTGGAGGCAGGGGATGCCGCCGGCGGCGATGCCCGCGGCCGGCAGGGTGCCGCGGTGCTGGTCATGCACAAGGAACGCTATCCTCTGGTCGATCTGCGCGCCGACGAGCACCGCTACCCGATCGTCGAGCTGAGGCGCATCTACGAGGTGGCCAGGTACCAGAGCCTGCCGTTCGTGGCGCAGATGCCCACGCGGGACAACCCGCTCGGCAGCTTTGCCGAGGACATGCGCTACAGCATGAGCGTCTCGCCGGCCTACCGGCCGGGCGGCGGCGGTGGCGAAAGCGCGTAAGGGAGGCGGCCATGCAGCTCAATACCTTCTCGATCGTCGGCCGCTGCGCCCGCACCGGCCAGCTCGGCGCCGCCGTGGCGACGGCCGCGCCCGCCGTCGGCGCCTATTGCCCCTTCGCGCGGGCAGGCGTAGGCGCGGTCTCGTCGCAGTCCTGGTGCAACCCCTACCTCGCCTACGACGGCCTCGACCTGATGGAACAGGGCCTCAGCGCGAGCGCCGTGTGCGACAAGCTGCTGGCGGAGGACCCCGGCCGCGAGACGCGGCAGATCGGCTACGTCGATGCAGAGGGCGGGAGCGCCGCCTTCACCGGCAACGAATGCCCGCACTGGTGCGGCCACGTCACCGGGCCGGACTTTTCCGCCCAGGGCAATCTGCTCATGGGGGGCGGCTGTGTGCCGGCGATGGCGGAGTCCTTCCAGCGCACCGGGACGCTGGACCTCGCCGAGCGCCTGATCGCGGCGCTGGAGGCCGGCCAGTCCGCAGGCGGCGATTCCCGCGGCAAGCAATCGGCCGCGGTCTACGTGGTGCACACCGAGGTCTATCCGCTGGTCGACCTGCGGGCGGACGAGCACCGCAACCCGATCGGCGAGCTGCGGCGCATCTACGCCGTCGCCAAGCAGGTGAGCCTGCCGTTCATGGCCCAGATGCCGACGCGGGACAACCCGCTAGGCGCCTTCGGCGACGACATGCGCTGGGGGCTCAGCGTCGCGCCGATGGACCGCCCCGGCGGCGGCGGCAGCGGGGTCGGCTGACGGCGGGGAGAAAGAGTTCCATGCAGCTCAACACCTTCACCATCGTCGGCCGCTGCGCCCGCACCGGCATGCTGGGCGTCGCGGTGTGCACCGCCGCCCCTGCGGTGGGCGGCTACTGCCCCTTCGTCCGCGCCAAGGCGGGCGCGGTCGCGACCATGTCGTGGGTCAACCCCTACCTTGCCATCGACGGCCTGGCGCTGATGGCGGACGGCGTCTCGGCCAGGGATGCGCTCGACCGGCTGATCGCCGAGGACCCGGGGCGCGCCGTGCGCCAGGTCGGCATGGTCGATGCGCAAGGCGGCAGCGCCGCCTTCACCGGCGAGGACTGCGGCCCCTGGTGCGGCCACCGCCACGGCGAGAACTTCTCGGCCCAAGGCAACATCCTGGTGGGCGAAGGCACGGTGAATGCCATGGCCGAGACCTTTCAGAAGACCGAGGCGCTGGCGCTACCCGAGCGCCTCCTGCTCGCGCTGGAGGCGGGCATGGCCGCCGGCGGCGACGCCCGCGGCAAGCAATCGGCGGCGGTGCTGGTTCACTGGAAGGAGGAGTACCCCTATGTGGACCTGCGCGCAGACGAGAACCGCTATCCCGTGGCGGAGCTCAGGCGCGTCTACGAGGTGGCCAAGTATCAGAGCCTGCCCTTCGTCGCGCAGATGCCGACGCGGGACAATCCGCTCGGCAGCTTCAGCGAAGAGGTCGAAGCGAGCATGAGCGTGGCGCCGGCCTACCGCCGGGGCGGCGGTGGCGGCGAGAGCGCGTGACGGCGCTGTCGCGCTGGAGCGCGGATAGGGCGGGCTCGGCATGACCGGAGACCCCGGCGACGGCCGCGACATTCGCCCCCACGCAAGGGACGACCGCCCGGCGACGCTCAAGGTCGACGACTTGAGCATCGAGTTCTCGGGCGCGCGCGGCACGGCGCGCGTCGTCGACGGGGCGAGCCTGGAGGTCTGGCCGGGGGAGATCGTCGGCCTCATCGGCGAGTCCGGCTCGGGCAAGACCATGACAGCGCTCTCCGTGCTCGGCCTCCTGCCCAAGCGCGCGCGGATCGCCTCCGGCACAATCTCGCTTGCGGGCGAGACGCTGACCGGCAAGTCGGAGCGCGAGATGCGCGGCATCCGGGGCAACCGCGTCGCGTTGATCCCGCAGGATGCGCTGCGCGCGCTCAACCCCGTGCTCAGGGTGGGCCGCCAGGTGGGCGAGCCCTACGAGCTTCACCGCAGGCTGGGCCGGGCGCAGTCGCACGAGCGGGCGGTCGACCTGCTCGATTCGGTGCATCTTCCCGACGCAGGGGTGCGCGCGCGCGAGTACCCGCACCAGTATTCGGGCGGCATGCAGCAGCGGGCGATGATCGCCATGGGCCTCGCGCTCGAGCCGGAGCTGCTGATCGCGGACGAGCCGACGACGGCGCTCGACGTCACGGTGCAAGCGCAAGTGCTCAGGCTGCTGCGCGAGATTAGGGACACCCACGGCACCGCCATCCTGTTCATCACCCACGACCTGGGCGTCATCGTCGAGCTCTGCGACTGGGTCTACGTCATGTACGCGGGCGCCATCCTGGAGCGGGCGCCGGTCGCGCGGCTGTTCGAGCGGCCGAGCCATCCCTACACGCGGGCGCTGCTGCGGGCGACGCCGACCGTGAGGACGGTGCAGGAGGAGCTGCTCTCCATCCCGGGCCAGATCCCCTCGCCCTACGAGCTGCCGGAAGGCTGCCGGTTCGCGGACCGGTGCGAGCGCCGCTTCGAGCGCTGCACGCGGGAGCCCGACATCATGGCGGTGGAGGCCGGCCACGGCGCCCGCTGCTGGCTGCTGGACGAGCGCGGTGCCTGAGCCGCTGGTGCGCTGCGAGGCGCTCTCCAAGCGCTTCGGCGCCCGCGGCCTGCTGCGCCGCCGCCACGTGGTGGACGCGGTCGCCGACGTCTCCATCGGCGTGGCGCCGGGGGAGACGCTCGGCATCGTCGGCGAGTCGGGCTCGGGCAAGTCGACCCTGCTCCGCCTGATCCTGCGTCTCCTGCGCCCGACCAGCGGGCAGATCTGGTTCGAGGACAGCGACATCGCCAGCCTCTCGCGGGGCCCGCTGCGGGCGATGCGGCGCCGCGTCCAGTGCGTGTTCCAGGACCCGACCTCTTCGTTCAACCCGCGCCAGTCCATCGGTGCCGCGCTGCGGACGCCGCTGGAGGTGCACGGCATCGGCAGCCGGCGGGACCGCGACTCCCGCGTCGGCGAAGCGCTGGACCTGGTGGGCCTGGGCGCGAGTTTCGCGAGCCGCTACCCGCACCAGCTCTCCGGCGGCCAGCGCCAGCGGGCGGCGATCGCGCGTGCGATCATCCTGCGCCCGGCCCTGGTGCTGGCCGACGAGCCCACGTCGGCGCTCGACGTCTCGGTCCAGGCGCAGATTCTCAATCTGTTCAAGCAGACCAAGAGCGAGCTGGGGCTCACCTACATTTTCGTCAGCCACGATCTCGGCGTGATCCGCTATATCAGCGACCGCGTGGCGGTGATGTATCTGGGGCGGATCGTCGAGACCGGCAGCGCGGCCGAGGTCTTCACCAACCCCCGCCACGATTACACCAAGGCCCTGCTGGCCGCCGTCCCCGGCGCCAGCCTGCAGATCCCCGACGCCGATATGGGCTGACGAACAGTTCGAGACGTCTCCAACCAAGCTAGTCATCTGGCACCGAAGTTCGAGTCATTGTAAGTGGCCCTCCGAGTCGGACAAAGGAGGTCATCTCGATGGCGCGCGGTACGGGACGGCCGCTGGCGGCCCTGGTCTTGAGCGATGAGGAACGCTCGTTTCTGGAAGCGCAGGTTCGCCGCCACCGTGTGGCGCGCTCCCTGTCCGATCGCTGCCGCATGATCCTGCGTTGCGCGGACGGGCTCGGCAACAAGGCGGTGGCCGCAGAGATCGGCGTGCACGAGCACACGGTGACTAGGAGCGCTTGACCCGCTCTCCCTGGATCGCAGCGGCCTGCCCTTCGGGGATCAGGTCGCGTGCACCCGCGCTCTGGTCCTCGTAGCCCCGCAGCAGCTCGATCGGGTCCTGCAGGTCGTGCCAGCCGAGGAAAGGCTCGTGCACGGCGTAGCCGATGAGCCGTTGCAGCAGCTCCGGCAGTGCCCGCGCGACGTCGGGCGGCACGGCGAGGTACTGGTTCTGCTCCTGGCGCAGCCAGCCCAGGCAGTAGCCGTAGAGGAGGCCGGAGCGCGCGCGGTCGGTTCGGTTGGCGCCGCCTGCGTGATAGGTGGAGCCGAGGATGTAGACGGCGGAGCCCCGCGGCATCTCGGCCGGCACTGCCTCGGCCAGCATGGGCTTACGCTCGTCGTCCCAGCGGTGGCTGCCCGGCACCACCAGCGTGGCCCCATTCGCAGCGGTAAAGTCGGTGAGCGCCCAGATGACCGTGACCACGCTCTGCCGTTGGCTTGGGTGGGCAAGGGGATAGACCAGATCGTCCCGGTGCAGCTCCTGCATGGTCTCGCCGGGCCCGATGGTGATGGCGGCGGCCGAGGAGAGCTGGTAGCGGGCGCAGTACGGGCCCAGCACTGCATCGTTGAGGGCTGCGATCACGGGACGGAGGGCGAGATCGCCCGCACTCGGCGAGTTGACCAGGACTGTGTGCGTGCGCTTGGTCTTGTGGCCCACGAACTCACCGGTACCGGCCGGTGTGGCTGCGATATCCCGGGCGAGGTCGGCGGCGACGGCATCCATGGTCGCCGCGTCCGCAGGCCGCTCCAGGATCACGCACCCGTCTCGCCCCAGCACCTCCAGGATGTCGTTCGCCGGCGCCCCGAGCGGGAGCGAGGCGAGGGTAGGCATCCGCATGCCCTCAAATTGCGAGGAGCACCGTGTCACCCGCCGCCGGCGACACGGTGCTCCGCTCCGAATCTGCCGCCTTGGGCGGCGGAAACAGCTATTCGGCTGCCAGGATCGCGTTCCAGGTCTCGACGTACTTGCCGATCCGCGGCGGCAGCTTCCAGAAGTCGAGGCCTTCCGCATAGTCGAGGTCGTCGAGGTGGAGGTCGCGCTTCACCTCGTCGGTCAGGC
>JAPPKP010000171.1 GCA_028819955.1 Rhodospirillaceae bacterium
GAGCACTTGATTTGTAATCAAGGGGTTGCGGGTTCGAGTCCTGCCGCCGGCACCGATCCAGGAAGGGTGCGGGACGCCACCCGCGTCACGGGTCCACCATGGTCAACGCCGCCGCCCTGATCGTCGCCGCCGGGCGCGGCCACCGGGTCGGCGGGCCGCTACCCAAGCAGTACCGCCAGCTTGCCGGGTGCGCGGTGCTGGGGCACAGCGTGCAACGCTTCGCGACTCACCCCGGCATCGACCGGGTCAGGGTGGTGATCAACCCCGCCGACCGGGCCCTCTATGACGAGGCGGTGCGCGAAAACGGCGGTGCGGAAGACGCCGCGCTGCTCGCGCCGGTCGCCGGCGGCGCGACGCGGCAGGACTCCGTGCGTAACGGCCTGGAAAGCCTCGCAAACGCACCGCCCGACCTGGTGCTGATCCACGACGGCGCGCGTCCCCTGGTCTCCGCCGCCGTCATCGACGGCGCTCTCGATGCGCTCGAAGGCCATGACGGCGCGCTACCCGCGCTTGCGGTGAGCGACAGCCTCAAACGGGCGGCGCCGGGCAGCGTCGTGATTGCGGGCGCGGTGCCACGCGAGGGGCTCTGGCGGGCCCAGACCCCGCAGGCCTTCCGCTATCCCGCGATTCTCGAGGCCCACCGCGCCGCAGCCGGCAGCGCGCTGACCGACGATGCCTCCGTGGCAGAGCAGGCTGGGCTCTCCGTTGCGCTCACCCCCGGCGACGAGGACAACCTCAAAATCACCACCGAGCGAGACTTCGCCCGTGCCGAGCACATCCTGGCGGCGCAGGTCGGCCGCGACGTTGCCGCTGCAGCCCCGGCCGCGTTCGAGACCCGCGTCGGCATGGGCTTCGACGTCCACCGCTTCGGCCCCGGCGACCACCTCATGCTGGGCGGCGTGGCGGTGCCGCACGCGCAGGGCGTAATCAGCCATTCCGACGGAGACGTTGTGCTCCACGCCGTCGTGGACGCTCTGCTGGGCGCCATGGCGGCGGGCGATATCGGCACCCACTTCCCGCCCACCGATGAGGCGTGGCGAGACGCCGAGTCCGCGCGCTTCGTGGCCCACGCGCTCAAGCTGCTCTCGGAGCGCGGCGGCGACCTCGGCCATGTGGATGTCACGGTCATCTGCCAGCGGCCCAGGATCGGCCCGCACCGTGCGGCCATGCTGGCGCGGCTTTCGGATGTTCTGGGCCTGGACCCGGCGCGCATCAGCCTCAAGGCGACCACGACGGAGCGCCTCGGCTTCGCCGGGCGTGGCGAGGGCATCGCCGCTCAGGCGGTCGCCACGGTCCGCTTGCCCGCAGGTGGCGCCGATGACCGCTGAGGCGGAGCCGGCGCGCCTCAACTTGCGCGATCCGGCGGCCCTGATCGCGACCTGTTTCGGTGCGGGCCTCGTTCGTTGGGCGCCGGGGACGGTGGCCTCGGCGCTGGCGCTGCCCTTCGCTTGGCTGCTCAGGACATACACCGGCATGATCGGCCTCGCCATCGCCACCCTCGTGCTCATCGTCGTCGGCATCTGGGCAGCCGGCGCGTACGAGCGCCGCACCGGGACCCGAGACTCGCCGGCGATCGTGATCGACGAGGTCGCGGGCCAGTTCATCGCGCTGCTGTTGGTGCCGCCGACAGTTGCCGTCTACGCGGTGGGTTTCGTGCTGTTCCGCCTGTTCGACGTGGTGAAGCCCTGGCCGATCAGCCTGCTCGACCGGCGCGTGAAGGGCGGGCTCGGCGTGATGCTGGATGATATCGTCGCCGGTGCCCTGGCGGCGGTCCTGCTCTGGAACGTCTGGATATGGCTGTGACCTTCCCGGCGGAAATCATCGAGCGGGCCGAGCGGCTGCTGGCGGCATGCCGGGCGGAGGGCGTGCGTGTCGCCACGGCGGAATCCTGCACCGGCGGGCTGATCGCCGCCTGCCTCACCGAGATCGCTGGCTCCTCTGACGTGGTGGACCGCGGCTTCGTGACCTACGCCAACGAGGCCAAGCGGGATCTGCTCGGCGTGCCCGAAGACCTGCTGGTGCGCGCGGGCGCGGTCAGCGAGGAGGTCGCGCGGGCGATGGCGGAAGGCGCACTCGCCCGCTCCGACGCCACCCTTGCGGTCGCGGTGACCGGCATCGCAGGCCCCGGCGGGGGATCGGATACCAAGCCGGTCGGCCTGGTGCACCATGCCTGCGCCGGGCCCGGTCAAGCGATCTCCCACCGTCGGATCGTCTACCCGGGCGATCGCGGCGCGGTCCGCCTGGCAACCGTCGCGACCGCGCTCGATATGCTGATCGACGGTGCCGAACGGAGGACCTAGCGCCCCGGCGGCGAGCGAAACGGCCGCGCCGGAGGACGCGCGGGACGCGATCCTCGCGCACGCCCGATCGCTCGGGTTCCACGCCGCGGGCGTGGCAAGCGCTGACGACGCGCCGGCGGACGGCGAGGGGCTTCGGCAGTTCCTGCGCCTGGGCTACGCCGGGGACATGGCGTGGCTGCCCCGCACCGCCGAGCGACGTGCGGCCCCCCGCGCGCTCTGGCCCGAGGCACGCAGCGTCGTGGTGGTGGGCTTCAACTACGGCCCGGCGCACGACCCGCTGCGTCTGTTGAGCGAACCGACGCGGGGCATCGTCTCTGCCTATGCCCAGGGACGCGACTACCACGACGTGCTCAAGGGCCGGCTGCGGCGGCTCGCCCATTTCGTGGTGGACACATTCGCTGCCGAGGTGAAGCTCTTCGTGGACACGGCGCCGGTGATGGAGAAGCCGCTGGCGGCCCGCGCAGGCGTCGGCTGGCAGGGCAAGCACACCAACCTCGTCTCCCGCCGCCACGGCTCGTGGCT
>JAPPKP010000102.1 GCA_028819955.1 Rhodospirillaceae bacterium
CCTGGATCGCCTCGTAGGGCGCCATGTTCCAGTCGCCGAGCGAGCGCATGACCGGGGCCGGCCACTCGTCGAGCCGGCAGACGTGGCGGTAGTTGAGGATGGTGATGGCCGCCTGATAGGTGGGGTGTTCCAGGGTGCCCTCGGCCTCGTGGCGCTGCATCATCGCCTCGGTCTCGGGCCCGAGCGCCTGACGCAGGCGGTGCAGCTCGCTCACCAGGTGCGGGATGTCGCCGGCACCGTCCGCCAGCGTGATGGTCTTGAAGCTCTCTGGGTACGTCAGCGCCCATTCCTGACCGAGCCAGGTGCCCCAGGACTGGCCCAGGTAGTGGACGGGGCGGAGCCCGAGCGCGGTGCGCACGGTCTCGGTCTCCTCGACGTAGCGCTCGATGGTCCAGAGCGAGGCGTCGTCGGGGCGGTCGGACTTGCCCGTGCCGAGCTGGTCGAAGGCGACGACCCGGTAGCCCTTGTCCGCGAGCCAGGAGTGGCTGTCCCGCAGGTAGTCGCAGGGGAGCCCCGGCCCGCCGTTGACGCAGAACAGCACCTCGTCGCCGGAGCCGAAGCTGTAGGCCACGACGTTGTAGCCGTCGACGGTGACGTCGATGGTCTCGTCCGGCGCGCGATCGTCCATCATGGCCTGCATCTCCCTCCCACGTGGCGCGGCGGAGTGTTCCACATTTGCCGAACGCCACCAAGCGGGGCAGGGGACGGGCGGCCCGTGCTACGATAGGCGCACGACCGCGCTGCGCCGCAAGAAGAAGCAAGAGAGGCACGCGCGGTCGCCGCGGCGCCCCGGCGCGGGCGGAAGAGAAGGAGGAGGCGCGAGATGACGCGGATTCTCATCACCGATGTGACGATCTTCGACGGCTCCGGCCGCGAGCCCTTCGCGGGCGAGGTGCTGGTGCAGGGCAACCGCATCGCCAAGGTGGCGGCTGGCGGCTTCCCGAGCGGCACGGCGGCGGACCGGGTCATCGACGGCGGCGGCGCCACCCTGATGCCGGGCCTGGTCAACTGCCACGGCCACCCGACCTATCCCAACATGGGCGCGGATTTTTACAGCACCGGCGAACTCCCGGTGGAGGAGCACGTCTATCGCACCATGCACAACGTGAAGGCGATGCTGGACGCGGGCTTCACCGCCTCGGTCAACGGCTCCTCGGCGAAGGCCCGGTTGGACATCGCGACCCGCAACGAGATCGACGCCGGCGGTATTCCCGGCCCCCGGATGCGCGCGGCCACGCCCGAGATCACGGTCACCGGCGGCCTCGGCGACCTGCGCCAGTACCACATGTACCACGAGGGCTTCGCGGTGGTCTGCGACGGGCCCGAGGAGATCCGCAAGTTCTCCCGCCTGATGATCCGCGAGGGCGCGGACAGCCTCAAGCTGATGATCTCCGGCGACTTCTTCGTCCACGACACCGCCACCGGCGACATGACCGTGATGCAGGAGGACGAGATCGTCGCCTGCACCAGCATCGCCCACATCCACCAGCGCCGCGTCATCGCGCACGCGCGCACGGCCGAGGCGGTGAAGCGCTGCGTGAGGCACGGGATCGACCTGATCTACCACGCCAACTTCTGCGACGAGGAGGCGCTGGACCTGCTGGAGGCGAACAAGGACCGCTTCTTCGTCAACCCCGCCATCGGCCTCACCTACACCACCCTCTACGAGATGGCGGACTACGGCATGCCGCAGGAGAAGGCCGAGGAATGGGGCTTCAAGCGCGAGCTCGACGGCGCCATCGCGGTCACCAAGGAGCTGCACCGGCGCGGCGTGCGGGTGCTGCCCTTCGGCGACTACGGCTTCGAGTGGAACCCGGTGGGCCGCGACGCCCGCGACCTGGAGCTCTGGCAGGAGCTCATGGGTTTTTCCGCCATCGAGCTGCTCACCATGGCGACGCGCTACGGCGGCGAGTGCTTTGGCGACGCCGTGGGCCTGGTCGAGGAGGGCTATCTCGCCGACCTGATCATGGTGGACGGCGATCCGCTCGCGGACGTTCGGATCCTGCAGGATACCGACCGCATCGTCATGATCATGAAGGACGGCGCCCTCCACAAGGAGCCGAGTGCCCGCCAGCGCCAGCAGGCGGCCGCCGAGTAGGCGCCGGGCCGCCCGCTGCGCCCTTCCACCAGGCAAACGCCGGTCTTGATAGAGGCCGGCGTTGCTTTTATATCCCGGCCTTTGCGCCCGTCAGGGCCGGGACATGGAGACGTCGTCGAGCGAGAGAGATGAGCGAAGCCAAGAGCAGCAAAAAGGCATCGAAGCCCAAGACCGAATCGGCGCCCAAGGCCGAGAGCAAGAGCGAGAGCAAGGGCGCCGACACCAAGGCCAAGGACGATGCGGGAAGCACGTCCTCCGAATCGGTATCCACCGAGGCGAAGTCGTCGGACGGCGCCAAGGAGACTAGCAAGGACGGTGGCAAGGGGGCCGGCAAGTCCGCACGGGACTCGGCCGGCGGCAAGGCCGACGTTCACTACGGCTACTTCTCCAGCGTGCGGACGCCGGCCTACCGCAGCGGCTGGGACGAGATCTGGGGCAGCACGAACGGCGATGACGCCGGCAACGGCGAGGAGACGCCGCGCCAGCGCCGGGCGGCGGCGCGCGCAAGTCGGTCCGCGAAGAAGGTACGGAAGCGCCGCGATCCCATCACCGTCACCCTCGACCTCGACACGCTGCCGCCCGCGCTCAAGGACGGCCTGGTCGAGATCGCGAGTGCCGAGCTCAAGAAGTCGCGCGTGAGCTACGCGCGGCGCGACAAGGCCGGCGCCATCGACTGGCGCATCACCTGCC
>JAPPKP010000044.1 GCA_028819955.1 Rhodospirillaceae bacterium
AGCGGTCAACTCATCTGGTACATAAACCGGTCAACTCAAAATGTGCTCGACAGCGGGGGAGAATTCGGGCGGCTTGGCGGGTGCCAGCTAGAACGGCTGCGTGAGCATCGGGAAGCTTTGATCGCAGTTCGTGAGGTCGACCCGCTTGAGGCGGATGCGCAGCCGATCGTCCTCCTGAACGATGGTGTGGGAGTAGCGGCCGCCGAAGACGCGCTGCGGGTTGCCGGGGCGGTCCTCCACCATCACGAACTTCGAACGCACCAGCCAGGCGCCCTCCACCGTCACGTCGTTCAGCCGGACGCCCGAGATCACGCGCACGCAGCGGCTGGGCGGGCTCTGGCAGTGAATACGCGGATGATTGAGTCGCTGGACGCGAACCCGCATCGTGTGCTTGTCGTCGTAGAAGAGCGACACGTGATCGCGCCAGTTTTCTTGCTCCGGGCTGGCAGGCACCCAGTACGCGGCGTCCTCGGTGTAAAGGTCGCACCACTCGTCGAAGCGGTGCTCGTCCAGCAGCTCCGCCTCGTGCTCAAGAAAACGGCGCAGCTCCTCCAGACGCACGGTGTTCGACCCTGTGATGGCGCGGGTGTCGATGGTAACGCTCATGCGCCCATCAGGTCGCGCCAGGCCTCGTGCTGGGCGCGTTGGCCGACCTCGCTGGAGCGGGGACCGAAGAACACGCCGTCGCCCTCGTCGATCTCCGCACCGAGGCCACGGGCGACGAGCACCCAGTCGGTGCCCTGGGTTCGGAGCCCCTCCTGGCAGCGCTCGAACGCCTCCATGTCGTCGGACTGGATGAACGAGGCGGCCGCGTGCGTGATGTTCACGAAGCGCACGAGATCGTCCGAGATGCTTTCCGGCGCGCCCTCGAGGCGGACCGGCCAGACCTCCACCTCCGTAAAGTCCACCGCCACCGGGCGGACGACCCGTACCGAGGTCTGCGCCAGCAGGATGTCGGAGCTCGGGAAGAAGGTCATGCTGTGGCGGCGGTTCCTCAGGATGTCCGCCGTGCGCTCCTCGCCGTAGCGCTGCACCATGATGGCGCGGTAGTCGTCCCAGTGCCCGCCCGATTGCTCCTTGTCGAAAAGCGACGCCTCGGAGCTGTGCCGGTTGTTGAGACCGCGCACGCCAGTCTGGGCGACTATGGCCTCGCCATTGGGGGCGAAGAACGCCGCATCGCCGCCCTCGTCGCCCGCGCGGCGCTTGAACTGCCTGCCGTCGGGGCCGACGGTGGACGCGTGGCAGGCGGCGGGGTGGTACATGTCCGCCAGGTTCTCGAGCTGCAGCTTCCAATTGCCGCGATAGTGGTAGCGGTGGCAGCCGGCGGAGAGCGCCACCTCGCCCTCGGGCGAGCGGTCCACCAGCTCGTCGATGCCGCGCCGGGCCTCCGCGAGATAGTCGAGCAGCGGCTCGACATCGGGGTCGAAGGACGCGAACACGAAGCCCCGGTAGCTCTCCACCCGCGGCAGCCGCGCCATGCCGAACTGTGGGTCGGCGAGCGGCTCCTCGGGGAAGTCCTTGCGCATGGGCACGCCGGCGAGCGCGCCGTTCGGCCGGAAGCTCCAGCCGTGGTACATGCAGGTGAAGACCTTGGCGTTGCCGCGCTCGCGGTTGAGCACCTTGGCGCCGCGGTGGCCGCAGCGGTTGAACAGCACGCAGATGCCGTCGTCCTTGTGCCGGCTCAGCACCACCGGCTGACGGGCGAGGTGGGTGCAGTAGTAATCGCCTGGGTTCGGCACCAGACTCTCATGGCCGACGTAGAGCCACACCCGGCGGAAGATCCTCTCCATCTCGATCTCGAAGATCGCCGGGTCGGTATAGATGGCGCGGTGCACCCGGTCGGGCTGCACCATCGCCCGCAACTCTTCGCTGGTGTAGCCGGCCATGGTTCCCTCCGCCCGGTGCCGACGCGAGGGCATCTTAGCCCGGATTTCTCAGGCGTCGAGCAGGGGACCCTGCGCTTGGCGGGCCTCGGCGAAGTTATCGGCGAGATGGTGGGCGGCGCGGTAAGCGAGGGCACAGATGGTGCTGGTCGGGTTGATGGCCGCGCCGGTCGCCATGACACTGCCGTCGGTGATGTAGAGGTTGGGGCAGTCCCAGGCCTGGTGCCACTCGGTGACGACGGAGGTGTCGGGATCGGCTCCCATGCGTGCGGTGCCGAGCAGGTGCCAGGCGGGCGGCGCGTAGACGCCGTTAGCATCGCGGAAGGGATTGACCTTGATGTCCCAAGCGTCCATCGCGCCCGCGAGCTCCGCCGCCCGCTCGATGCCGAAGCGCGCGAGCCGTGCATCGTTCTCGCACATGCCGTAGGCGATGCGCGGTGCCGGCAGCCCCGACGAATCGGCCAGGGTGTCGGAGAGGGTGACGCGGTTCTCGGGGCGGGGCAGGTCGTCGCCCACGATGAGGATGCCCATGCCGTGCCCGAAGTGCCGGGCGAACCAGGCGTGGTGGTCCGCGCCCCACGGCGCGGTGTTGCCCGAATGCGAGCCCAGCGCCTGATAGCCCGCGCCGTTCTGGCGCACGATGTGGAGGGTGAAGCCGTTGACGAAGCCCCGCGCGGTGTCGCTCTCCGCAAACTCCTCGCAGATCGCGATGGCCGAGATCAGGCCCTTGTGCGACTCGGTCGGGGCGTCGACCCAGCACTCCACCATGCCGAGCGTGTGGTGCATCAGATTGCGGCCCACCTGATCGGAGCGGTTGGCGAGCCCCGTCGGATGCGACGCGCTCTCGGAGAGCAGCAGCAGGCGCGGCGTGCCGACGCCGTTGGCAGCAAGAATCACGACGTCC
>JAPPKP010000001.1 GCA_028819955.1 Rhodospirillaceae bacterium
CGTTGCCCCTGAGCGGCCAGCGCGAGAAGCCGTAGGCCGCGCCGGTGCCGAGGATCAGCGCTAGCCCCACGCTCGCGCCCGAGATCACGATGCTGTTGACGAAGTAGAGCTCGAATCCGGTCTCGATCAGCGCACCGCCCTGGTAGTGCACGCGCGCGAAGATGTTGGCGAAGTTGTCGAGGGTCGGCGTGAAGACCAGCGTCGAAGTGAGAATATCGCGCGGGCTCTTGAAGGCCGTCAGCACGATCCAGAGCACGGGCAGGAAGTAGACGAAGCCGACGACGGTGCAGAGCGCGGTGCGCCCCCAGCCGGCCCTATCGATCGCGCGCCGCCGCATCCCGCCTCGGCTGCGCCCTCGGCCCCCGGGCCTCAGGCCGGGAGCGCGCTGGGCCGGCGCCGGTGCCAATCCGTCTCGCGCTGGTACTGGTGGCCGAGGCGGAACAGCAGGGCCTCGGCGAAAGGCCGCCCGATGAGCTGGTACGAGGTCGGCATCCCGTCGGACGTGAAGCCGCAGGTCACGCTCAGCGCCGGCAGGCCCAGATAGTTCACCACCCGCGTGTTTCGGGTGAGGCCGACGACCATCTTCAGGTAAGCGGGTCCGTCCCGGTAGGCGGTGTCGGCCAGCGTCGGCGTCGGCATCGGCAGCACCGGGGTGAGCAGGGCATCGCAGGCGCCGAACACTGCGTCCGCGAAGGTGCGGAGCGCGTGGGCGCGGTATTGCAGCGCGTTGATGTAGTCGGTCGCGGGGATGAAGAAGCCCGCCTGCAGGCGTTTGCCCACCTCGTCGGAATAGTCCTCGTCCTGCGCGCGCTTCCAGGGCAGGTGGTTGGCGGCGCCCTCGCACTTCATCACCAGCGGGTGGATCGCGGAGACGGTATCCAGCAGGGCGGGCATGGCAACGGGCACGAGCCTTGCGCCGAGGCTCTCGAAGACTGTGTGCGTGGCCTCGATCGCGGCGGCGACGCCAGGGTCGAGGTCCTCGTCGAAGTATCCCTCCGGAATGCCGATGCGCACGCCCCGCACGCTCCGCTCGATGGTGGCCTCATAGTCCGGCACCGGCTCGGGGCTCGTGGTGGCGTCGTTCTCGTCCAAGCCCGCGATCGCGCCGAGCACGCGGGCGCAGTCCCGCACCGTCCGCGCCAACGGCCCCATCACGTCGAGCGACCACGACATCGGCATGCAGCCGAGGCGGCTGACCCGGCCCTGCGTCGGGTTGATGCCGGCAACGCCGTTGGCGGCGGCCGGGCAGCGGATGGAGCCGCCGGTGTCGGAGCCCAGGGCGGCGTAGACCAGGCGGCCCGCCACCGACGTGCCCGAGCCCGACGAGGAGCCGCACGGGATGCGCTCGAAATCCCAGACGTTTCGGCAGCGCGGCAGGTGGGCGTTGAAGCCGTGAGGCCCCATGGCGAACTCCACCATGGCGAGCCCGCCCAGGTCGATGGCGCCGGCCGCATCGAGGCGCTGGAGCACGGTTGCCGTCGCGGCCGGGCGGAACTCGCGCCTGATCCGGGAACCGCAGCTCGAGACCTTGCCGGCCCGGTAGTACATGTCCTTGTGGGCCAGAGGCACACCCGCGAGCGGTCCGGCATCGTCGCCGCGGCCCCGGTTGCGGTCCATTGCCCGCGCCCGTTCGAGCGCGTCCTCAGCATCGAGGCGAATGAAAGCGTTGAGCTGCGGGTCCAGCCGTTCGATGCGCGCAAGCGCCGCCTCTACCAGATCGGTGGCGGAAAGCGCGCCGCCCGCAACCGCGTCCGCCGCCTCGCAGAGGCTGAGCGCCGCGATCTCGTCCGCACCTACAGTCGTGCCCGTGCCGGCGGCGTGCGTCGTGCTCGCGTCGGCACTCTCCGGCGTCCCCTCGTCGCGGGTCCGTGTGGCGTGCAGCACCTGCTCGAACGAGGCGGGCAGCCGGTCGAAGTCGTGGTCTGGGCGCGCGGCCTCTACCGCCGCATGGAGCTGGCCCAGCTCGATGGGAAGCTCCGTCGCCCTCTCGTCGGAGAGCGGGATGCCCTGGCACTCCCGGTTCAGCCGATCGATGGTCTCGCTGCCGATGGCCATGGCTCCCTCCGTCATGCGCCGCGCGCGGCGTCCGCCACTCTGCGCCAGAACGTCTCGTCCCACCAGCGCCGCGCGGCGCCGGAGGTCGACGGCAGCACGTGAATCTCGGTCCCGCCGATGCGTCGCGCCTGCTTGCCATAGTCGAGTGTTTCGGCGCCGAGGAAGACGCGCGCCGCGCGCTTGCCGTTGAAGACCAGGATAGCGGGTCGGTGTTGCGCGATCTTGGCGGCGAGCGCGGCGGCATCGTCGGCGTGCCGGGAGAGATCGGCATCCGACCCCGATTCCGTCTTGCAGAGGTCGGTGAGGCCGATGCCGTAATCGAGCACCGTGCGAAACTCGGCCGGCGCGAGCAGGCGGGGCGTGAGGCCCACGGCGTGGAGCGTTGGCCAGAACATGTTGCCCGGTCCGGCGTAGTAGGCGCCCACGCTCGCCGAGACGGCGCCCGCCGCCGAGCCGCAGAAGACGATGCGCAGCCCGGGGCCCAGCACGTCGGGCAGGACATCCGGAGTCGCGGCGGTAGTCATGGGGCTCGGCATGCCTCCTCTTGCGATCGCGGGCGCGCTCTATCATAGACAGCCTGCAGTGGACGACAGCGACGGAGCGGCACGGTGCGGAACTTCAAGGTGGATGGCGATCGCCTGTGGGCGAGCCTCATGGAGATGGCGAAGATCGGCGCGACGGAGA
>JAPPKP010000309.1 GCA_028819955.1 Rhodospirillaceae bacterium
ACCCTGAAGACCCTGCGGAAGGCGCGAACGACTGCGTCTCCCTCTCGGTGCTCCACCCGGGCCTTCGCCTCGCGAACCAGCCAGTCGAGAAGGTGACTGCGGTCCGTCTCCGTCTGGAAGCCGACAAGGTCGAAGAAGGAGAAGCAACGCATGAGCTCCTTGTGCACCGGCAGGGTCGCCAGGAGCTCCCGGGGAGGCAGGGGTGTGTGCAGAAAGAGGCCCAGCCGGTTCCGTACTCCGAGCCGGCGCAGCTCCTGGCCGAGCGGAATCAGGTGGTAGTCGTGGACCCAGATCAGGTCGTCGGGCCGCAGCAGGCCGGCGAGACTGCGGGCGAACTGCCTGTTGACGCGCCGATAGCCGGTGTAGTTGCCGCGCTCGAAGTTGACGAGATCGACGCGGTAATGAAAGAGCGGCCAGAGCGTGGCGTTCGCGAAGCGGTTGTAATACTCCTCGTAGTCGCGTTCGCCGAGAGCCACGGTGGCGCGGGCCAGCCTGCCGCTCTCGGTCAGCTTCACGGTCTCGTCGGGAACGGCGACCACCTCGCCGCTCCAGCCGAACCAGACGCCCCCGGAGCGCCGGAGCGCCGCAAGCACCGCTACGGCGAGACCGCCCGCAGCAGCCTTACCCTCGTTGACCGGCGCAACCCGGTTGGAAACGACGACGATGCGATTCGCCATGGGTGTCGCGATACCCCACGATTTGAATCATTTGCCCTGTCCCGACGACGGAAACTCGGTGGGGACGGGCGCCGGAATCATACCATCAGAACGCATCCTCCCAGGGCCGGGAGAGCTTGATCGCCGAGTTGATCAACCCGACCATGCTGTAGGTCTGCGGGAAGTTTCCCCACAACTCTCCTGTCTTCGGATCGAGGTCTTCCGACAGGAGGCCCATGGAGTTGCACGAGGCGAGCATGTTCTCGAAGAGCCGCCGCGCCTCGTCCCGCCTGCCGAGGGCCGCGATGGCATCGATGTACCAGAAGGTGCAAACGTTGAACGCATTCTCCGGAGCCCCGAAATCGTCCGTTTCGACATAACGAAACACGTGATCGCCGCGCCGCAGCTCGCGCTCGACCGCAGCCACGGTGCCGCTGAACCGCGGATACCAGGCGCTGCAAAACGAAATCTCGTGCATGAGCAGCAATGCCGCGTCGATTTCGCTGCCTCCGAATGCGCTTACGTAGCTCTGCTTCTCCTCGTTCCAGGCCTCGCGCTCGATGCATTCCCTGATCGTTTCGGCGCGCGCGTCCCATAGCTCGGCGCGATCCTCGAGTTCGAGTCGGCGGGCGATAAGCGCGAGGCGGTCGCAGGCCGCCCAGCACATGAGAACCGAAAAGGTATGGATGCGCTCGGTGCCGCGAAGCTCCCATAGCCCCGCGTCCTCCTTGTCGTAGAGCCGGAACGCCGCTTCGCCGACTCGCTCCAGCACGCGGAACAGGCTCTCGTCTCCCCGCAAATCGATTCGCTCGTCGAAGAACGCCTGCGCGCAGGCGAGGATGACGGTGCCGTAGACGTCGTTCTGGGTCTGGACATAGGCGAGATTGCCGGCTCGCACCGGCTGGTGATCGCGATAGCCCCGGAGCGAATCGATCTCGCGCTCGGTAAGCTGGGTCTCCATGTTGATGCCGAACACCGGCTGAAGCGTGCCGTCGGGGCTCCCGGCGACGATGTTCAGGATGTAGTTGAGATACTCCTCCATGGTGCGGGTGATGCCCAGGCGATTGAATGCGCGTATGACGAAATAGGAATCGCGCAGCCAGCAGAATCGGTAATCCCAAGTACGGGAGGTTCCGTTCGCCTCGGGTATGGACGTGGTGATGGCGGCCACCATGGCGCCGGTCTCTTCGACCTCGCAGAGCTTGAGCGTGATGGCCGCCCGGATCACCGAGCTCTGCCATTCGAAGGGCAGCGCGAGGTAGCGGACCCATTCCCGCCAATAGTCCTCCGTCCTTTCGAGGAACTCCCGGCAAAGCTCGGCAATGTCCCGCTCGATGGAGTCGTCGGGGCCGAGGATGAGGTCGAGTGGGCGGTTCAGCAGGAACGCCGTCTCCTCGAGCACGAAGGAAACCGGCACATTGGTGGTGAGCCGCATAACGTGGTCGGGCAGGACGTAACGCACGTGATTGCTGCCGCGGGTGACGACCGGCCGCTCGGCCCCGTAGTTCCCGGCCGGCCGCAGCCTTACGCGGATATGCGGCTTGCCGGAGAGCGGAATCAGCCGGCGCACCAGCGTCAGGGGGCGGGCGAGGCGGCCATGCCGCTTGAAGCGCGGTGCGAAGTCCTGAATCTTCAGCGCATCGCCCGACTTGCCGCGCAGCGTCGTCTCCACGATCGCCGTTTTCGGCAGGTAGCGCTGCTCGCTGGTGGCGAGGTCGTCGAGCTCGACCTCATAGAAGCCGACGGGCTCGATCGGCTGCAGCAGATCGCAGAATACCGGGTTGCCGTCGAATCGGGGCATGCAGGCCCACACCAGGCGCGCCCGCGGGTCGAGCAGCCCCGCATAGGTGCAGTTCCCGATGATGGCGAGATCGAGCGATCGCATTCTTGAAACCCTCGTTGGAAGCCCGCCATCCTATCCCCGCGGAATCGGCAGTATAGCATTGCGCCGATGGGGCACTGACCGGCCGCGGCGCTCGGGACGACGATCGGACCCGCCGCGGCGGCGTGCCCTCAGCCCTTGGTCACGCCCTCCATCAGGCCCTTGAAGAAGAGCCGCTGGGCGAAGGTGAAGGCGA
>JAPPKP010000101.1 GCA_028819955.1 Rhodospirillaceae bacterium
CCGACGCCGAACGCCTCGACTGGCTGCGCCTCGCCCGCAGCGAGAACGTCGGGCCGATTACCTTCTTCGCCCTGCTAAACCGCTTCGGCACGCCTGCTGCCGTACTCGACGCGCTGCCCGCGCTCGCGAGCCGCGGCGGCCGAAGGCGTCCGATCAAAATTTGCTCACGCGCGGCTGCTGAGCGCGAAATCGAGGATGTCGACCGGCTCGGCGGGCGCCTGATCGCGCTGGGCGAGCCCGCCTATCCGCAGGCGCTCGCCGCCATTGACGACCCGCCGCCGACCATCGGCCTGCGCGGGCGCGTCGACCTGCTCGCGAGCGACTGCGTCGCCGTGGTAGGCGCGCGCAACGCGTCCGCCAACGGGCTGCATTTCGCCGAGCGGCTGGCGACAGACCTCGGCGCCGCAGGCCTCACCGTGGTCTCCGGCATGGCTCGCGGTATCGACGCTTGCGCCCACGCCGGCGCGCTCGCGACCGGCACGGTGGCGGTCATGGGCGGCGGTGTCGATGTCGTCTACCCCAAGGAGAACCGGTCGCTCTTCGAGAATCTGCTGGAGGAGGGCACGGTCGTCGCGGAGGCGCCGCTCGGCACCGAGCCCATGGGCCGCCACTTCCCGCGCCGCAATCGGATCATCGCCGGGCTCTCCCGCGGCGTCGTGATCGTCGAGGGCGCGGCGCGCTCGGGCTCCCTCATCACCGCGCGGCTCGCGCTGGAGCAGGGCCGCGAGGTGATGGCGGTCCCCGGCTCGCCCCTCGACCCGCGTGCCAGCGGCCCTAACCGGCTGATTCGCCAGGGTGCGACGCTGGTTGAGAACGCCGACCACGTGCTCGATGCACTGGCCGAAGGCGGCCGCCAAGTGCTCGGCGAACCCCGCAAACCATGGCCGGAAGACGCCGCTCTTGATCCGCCCGAGGACCACGACGCACCCGCAAATGCGCGCGAATCGGTCGTCGCGCTGCTCGGCCCGAGCCCGGTGCCGGTGGACATGCTGGTCAGGCAGAGCCAGTTGACTCCCGCGATGGTGGCAACCATTTTGCTCGAGCTTGAGTTGGCGGGACGCCTGGAGCGGCAGCCCGGCAACCGCGTTTCACTCTCCCAGCCGGCGGCGTAGCGCCGCCCGATGACGCTACCAGCAATCGTTTCAGGATGAACGTCGTCGTCGTCGAATCGCCTACCAAGGCGTCCACCATCGGCCGGTATCTGGGGCCCGACTACAAGGTCGTGGCCTCCTATGGCCATGTCCGCGACCTCCTGCCCAAGGACGGCTCGGTGCGGCCGGACGATGCCTTCGCCATGGACTGGACCGTCGCCGATGGTTCCGAAAAGCACATCGGCGCCATCGGCAAGGCGCTCCGGGGCGCGAACCATCTCTATCTCGCCACCGACCCCGACCGCGAAGGCGAGGCGATCTCCTGGCATGTGCGGGACGAGCTCGGCCGGCGTGGGCTGCTGGCCGGCGTCGCGGTCAAGCGCGTGGTCTTCAGCGAAGTCACCAAGTCCGCCGTGCTCGACGCCATGGCCGCTCCCCGCGACCTCGACGACAACCTGATCGATGCCTACAAGGCGCGCCGCGCTCTCGACTATCTGGTGGGGTTCACGCTCTCCCCGGTGCTCTGGCGCAAGCTCCCCGGCTCGCGCTCGGCAGGCCGCGTGCAATCCGTCGCGCTCCGGCTGATCTGCGCGCGCGAGCTCGAAATCGAGGCCTTCAAGCCACGCGAATACTGGTCGATCGAGGTCGATCTCGATACGCCGAGGGGCGAGCGCATGATCGCCCGCCTCGCCGCTCTCGACGGCCAAAAGCTCGGCAAGTATTCGCTCGGCGACCGGGATGCGGCCGAGCGGGCGGCCGCGCTCGTCCGGACCGGCCGCCACAGCATCGCCGCCGTCGAGCCCAAGCGGGTCAAACGCAATCCCGCGCCCCCCTTCACCACCTCCACCCTGCAGCAGGAAGCCTCACGCAAGCTGGGCTTCGCCGCGCGGCGCACCATGCAGGTTTCCCAGCAGCTCTACGAAGGCATCGCCGTGGGCGGCGAGCAGGTGGGCCTCATTACCTACATGCGGACCGACGGCGTGCAGATCGCCGAGCAGGCGCTGCACCAGGCGCGGGACGTGATCGGCCGGCGCTACGGCGAGGCCTATGTGCCTGAGAAGCCGCGCCGCTACCGCACCAAGGCCAAGAACGCGCAGGAGGCGCACGAAGCGATCCGCCCCACCGATCTCTCCCGCACCCCTCAGTCGCTCTCGGCCGTACTCAAGAAGGATCAGGCGCGGCTCTACGAGCTGATCTGGAAGCGCGCGCTCGCGAGCCAGATGGCGAGCGCCGAGATCGACCGCGTAAGCGTGGATATCGCCTCCGACGACGGTCGCACCGGGCTCCGCGCCAACGGCCAGACCGTCGCCTTCGACGGCTTCCTCCGCGTCTATCAGGAAGGTCGCGACGACGCCCGGCGCGACAACGGCGACGATGACGACGAGCGCCGACTGCCGGCGGTCGCCGTGGGCGAGGCGATGGCGGTCGCGGGCGTTACCCCGAACAAGCACGTCACCGAGCCGCCGCCCCGCTTCTCCGAAGCGAGCCTGGTCAGGCGGTTGGAGGAGCTCGGCATCGGCCGCCCCTCCACCTACGCGTCCATCATCTCGGTGCTGCAGGACCGCAACTACGTGCGCCTGGAAAAGCGCCGCTTCGTGCCCGAGGACCGCGGGCGCATCGTCACGGTGTTCCT
>JAPPKP010000094.1 GCA_028819955.1 Rhodospirillaceae bacterium
TCCTCGGCCGCCTCGGCGCCCGCGAGGTGGAGCCCGACACGGTGTGCAACATGGCCGGGCACGTCGCGCTCGACTACGTGATCGGCACCTCGGTGATCGGCTTCGACCCGCGGACGGCGAAGGACTCCAACTGCATCGTCGTCTGGGGCGCGAACCCGTCCGCCTCCGCGCCCCATCAGCACAAGCATTGGTTGAAGGAGGCGCCGGGCACGGTGATCGTGGTCGACCCGGTGCGTCACCCGACCGCCGAGCAGGCCGACATGCACCTGCAGCCCTTCCCCGGCAGCGATGCGGCGCTGGCCTTCGCCATGATCCACGTGCTGGTGCGCGACGGCCTGATCGACCGCGCCTTCCTCGATGCCCACGCGCAAGGCTGGGACGAGCTGGAGCCCGCCATCGCCCCCTGCACGCCGGCCTGGGGCGAGGCCCGCACCGGCGTGCCGGCGGCGCAGATCGAGGAGGCGGCGCGGATCTACGGTGCCGGCCCGGCGCTGCTCTGGCTGGGCCAAGGGCTGCAACGCCAGGCGATGGGCGGCAACGTGATGCGCGCCTGCGCGCTGCTGCCGGCGGTCACCGGCAACTTCGGCAAGCCCGGCGCCGGCATGCTCTACCTCAACGGCAGCGGCCGGAAGGGCGTGGACGGCGACTATCTGTCGGGCGCCGCGCTGAGCCAGAGCCCGCCGAGCTTCAGCCAGATGGAGCTCGCGGGGCGGCTCGAAGACCCGGCGGACATCCAGGCCTTCCTCTGCTGGAACATCAACCCGGCCGCCTCCAGCCCCGAGCAGGCGCGGTTCCGCCGCGCGCTGATGCGTGAGGACCTGTTCACCGTGGTCGTCGACATCTTCCAGACCGACACCGCCGACACCGCCGACTACGTGCTGCCGGCGGCGTCGTTCCTGGAGTTCGACGATCTGGTCTCGGGCTACTTCAACCTCTCCTTCTCCGCCCAGGCCAAGCTGCAGGAGCCGCTCGGCGACTCCTTGCCCAACCAGGAGATCTTTCGGCGCCTCTCCCGCGCCATGGGCTTTGCGGAGCCGGAACTCTACGAGGACGACGCCACGATCATCGCGCGGCTCATGGGCCAGGTGGGCGTCGAGGGCACCTTCGACGACTTCAAGAAGACCGGCACGGTGTTTCCCACCTCCCAGCCGATCATCCAGTTCCCCGACCTCGCCTTCCCGACGCCGAGCGGCAAGATCGAGATCGCCTCGGCCCGCGCAGAGGCCGACGGCCATCCGCGCCTGCCGCTCGCGGACGCCGACCCGAAGCCAGCGCAAGGCCGGCTGCGCCTGCTGTCTCCGGCCTCGCCATGGCTGATGAACGATTCCTACGCCAACGACCGGCGCATCGCCGACCGCATGGGCGACGCGACAGTGACGCTGCACCCGGCGGACGCCCAGGCCCTCGGCCTGGCGGAAGGGCAGCGCGTGCGGCTCAGCAACGAGACCGGCAGCCTGGAGCTTGCGCTGGCGGTTGCCGAGACCATCCCGCAGGGCGTCGCGCTCAGCCCCAAGGGCCGCTGGCCGCGACAGGAGGGCACGCGTGCCAACGTCAACGTGCTCAACCCCGGCATCAAGTCGGACATGGGGGAGAGCACCTGCGTGCACGGGGTCGAGATCGAGATCGCCGCCGTCTGAAGCCGGGGCACGACGCAACCGAACCACACCGGTGTTGCCGGCGGCGCACTTATGCCTAAGCTGTCGACGCTGCCGCAGCACCCCTCAGCCCGAGAGAGCACCGCCATGCCTGGAGCCGTCCACGCGCAGATCAACTACATCCTTCCCACGGACGAGAAGCCGGTTACCTATCTGACCAATCCGGGCAGCAAGCCGGCGCAGCGCAACGCCGAATACCGGGAGGTCGAGGTCACGATCCACGACGCCCGGCCGACGGCGGATGCCCTCGACCTGGAGCGCGAGGGCTTCACCCTCAACACCGAGGGCAGCGCGGTCTCGGATTTCTACGACAACGACGAGATCGAGGCGGTCTACAGCGCGGAGGTGGAGCGGCTGGTGAAGCAGGCGAGCGGCGCAGCGGAAGTGCTGGTCTTCGACCACACCATCCGCGTTGCCGACGACACGCTGCGGAGCGAGCGCAAGGTGCGCGAGCCCGTGCACGTGGCGCACAACGACTACACGCCCCGCTCGGCGCCGCAGCGCGTGCGCGACCTGCTGCCGGCAGAGCGCGCCGAGGCGCTGCTTCAGCACCGCTTCGCCGTGGTGCAGATGTGGCGACCCATCGCAGGCCCGGTGCAGGACATGCCGCTCGCGATCTGCGATGCCCAGAGCATCGACGAGCGGGACTTCGTGCTGACCGATCTGGTCTACACCCACCGCGTTGGCGAGGTGATGCAGCTCAGCCACAAGCCCGAGCACCGCTGGTTTTACTTCCCCGATATGGAGCCGGGCGAGGCGCTGATCTTCAAGACTTTTGACTCGCTCGCCGACGGCCGGGCGCGCTTCACCGCCCACACGGCCTTCGCCGATCCCAACGCGCCGACAGACGCGCGCCCGCGCCAGAGCATCGAGTCCCGCACCCTCGCCTTCTTCGCCCCCTGAGGGCGGCGCACCGGCGGACATGACGGAGGCGGGCGCCACACTGGCCGACGGCAGCAACCGGCCGGTCTTCTCGGTCGGCGAGCTCTCGCAGGCGCTGAAGCGCGTGGTCGAGGGCGAGTTCGCCTGGGTCAGCGTG
>JAPPKP010000213.1 GCA_028819955.1 Rhodospirillaceae bacterium
AAGGCGATGGCGACGGCGAGCCCGGTGAAGACGAAGTTGGTGGTGTAGTAGAGCGTGTAGCCGATCGCCTCCGGGTAGCCCACCGCGCCGAGGACGAGAAGCCGCAGCGCCTCGAACGGGTTCTCGCCGATCAGCGCGATGATGATGCCCGCGATAAGGAGCGCCAGCCCCAGGTTGATGAGCGGGACCAGCCCGTGGGTGACCCAGGCCGGCGCCTGGGTCGGCCCGCCGAAGCCCTTCACGGCCCGGCGGCCTCTGCGCCGTCCGCGCGCTCGCCGGCCATCATCAGGCCGAGCGTGCGCTCGTCCGCCTCCGCCTGCACCATCTCGCCCACGATGGCGCCGCCGAACATCACCAGGATGCGGTCGGAGAGCGACATGATCTCGTCGAGCTCGACCGAGACCAGGAGGATCGCCTTGCCCGCGTCCCGCATCTCCACCAGCTTGCGGTGAATGAATTCGATGGCGCCGATATCGACGCCTCGCGTGGGCTGACCCACCAGGAGCACGTCCGGGCTGCGGCTCATCTCGCGGCCGACCACGATCTTCTGCTGGTTGCCGCCGGAGAAGTTGGCCGTGCGCAGCCTGGGGAACGGCGGGCGGACGTCGAAGTCCTCCATCGTGCGCCCCACGGCATCCACCACCGCTCCGCGGCTCATCAGCGCGCTGCGGTTGTATTGCCCCTCCCGGTGATAGCCGAGGATGCCGCTCTCCGAGGCATCGAAGGCCGTGACCAGGCCCATGCGCTGGCGGTCCTCTGGCACGTGACCGAGCCCGCGTCGTCGCATGGCCCGCGCCGCCTCGGCCCGCCCCCCGGCGGGCACCGGCGCGTTCCCGATGGCGATGGTGCCGCTCTCACGATCGAGGGTGCCAGCAAGTGCCTCCAGCAGCTCAGACTGGCCGTTGCCGGCGACGCCCGCGATGCCGACGATCTCGCCGGCGTGCACGGTGAAGCTCACGTCGTGCACGCGCAGCACGCCGCTGCGGTCCCGTACCGCGAGGTTCTCGATGCGCAGCAGAGCCTCGCCCGGCGCGGCTTCTTCCTTGTCCACGCGGAGCAGCACGCTGCGGCCCACCATCATCGCGGCGAGCTCCGCGCGGTTGGTCTCCGCCGTCGCCACGTGGTCGACCACGCGGCCCGCGCGCATCACCGTGACCCGGTCGGTTAGCGCCATGATCTCGCGCAGCTTGTGGGTAATAAGGATGATGGTTCGGCCCTGGTCGCGGAGCGCGCGGAGGATGCGGAACAGGTCGTCCACCTCCTGCGGCGTGAGCACCCCCGTGGGCTCGTCCAGGATCAGGATTTCGGCGCCGCGATAGAGCGCCTTCAGGATCTCCACCCGCTGCTGCAGGCCCACCGGCAGCGAGCCCACGATGGCGTCGGGGTCGACATCGAGCCCGTACTCGCGCTCCAGCCGCTCCAGCTCCTGCCGGGCCTCGTTCAGGGTGGAGCGCAGCAGGTAGCCCTGCTCGACGCCGAGCACCACGTTCTCCAGCACGGTGAAGGTATCCACGAGCATGAAGTGCTGGTGGACCATGCCGATGCCGTGGCCGATGGCGTCCTGCGGCCCCCTGATGGCGACCGGCGTGCCGCCCACCCTGATCTCGCCGCCGTCGGCCTGGTAGTAGCCGTAGACGATGCTCATCAGGGTCGATTTGCCGGCCCCGTTCTCGCCGACGATGCCGTGGATCGTGCCGGGGGCGACGGCGACCGAGACGTCGTCGTTGGCGTGGACCGAGCCGAACCATTTCTGGATGCCGACGACCTCGAGCGCGGGCGCACTCGGCCCGCCCGAGGGGCCGCGCTCTTCCGCAGCTCCCCGGTGCGCCTCCCCCGCCACGGTGCTTGGGCCTCGGCAGCCGGCGGGTGCCGGCGGGCGCGCTACTGCGCCATGTAGTCGGTCACCGCGATGTTGCCCGCGATGATGTCCGTGCGCGCCTGCTCGATCGCCGCCTCCATCTCGGCCGAGATGAGGCTGCGATTGTGCTCGTCCAGCGCCCAGCCGACACCGTCCTCCGCGAGGCCGAGGATCTGGATGCCCCCTTGCCAGGTGCCGTCCTTGGCGGCCTTGAAGGATTCGTAGACCGCCACGTCCACGCGTTTGACCATCGAGGTCAGCATCGTTCCGGGGTGGATGTAGTTCTGGTTGCTGTCCACTCCGATGGCGAGCTTTCCGGCATCCTTCGCGGCCTGGTAGACGCCGATGCCGGTTCCGCCGGCGGCGGCGTAGACCACGTCCGCGCCCCGGTCGAACTGGCTGCGCGCGAGCTCGCCGCCCCTGGTCGGGTCGTTCCAGGCGGACGGCGTCGTGCCTGTCATGTTCTGGAAGATCTCGATGTCCGGATTAACGTGCTGCGCGCCCTCCACGTAGCCGAGCGCGAACTTTCGGATCAGCGGGATGTCCATGCCGCCGACGAAGCCGACCTTGCCGGTTGCGGACGCCATCGCGGCCGCCATGCCGACCAGGAACGAGCCCTCGTGCTCCTTGAAGATCACGGACTGCACGTTCGGCAGGTCGACCACCATGTCGATCAGGGTGAACTTGGTCTCGGGGAACTCCTGCGCCACGGTCTCGACCGCCGCCGCCTGGGCGAAGCCCATCGCCACCACCACCTGCGCGCCGCGCCGCGCCATGTTGCGCAGCGCCTGCTCGCGCATGGAGGGGTTCGTGACCTCGAACTCGCGGTACTGGA
>JAPPKP010000303.1 GCA_028819955.1 Rhodospirillaceae bacterium
TCGCTGTCGAGCACCAGCGAGATCATGGCCTGCTCGTGGGCGAGCGCCGCCGGCAGCGGCATGTCTGCGCCGGCATCGATGGTGCGCTTGAGCAGGCGCAGCACGAGCGGCGACTTGTCCGCGATCTTCTCGGCGAGCGCCAGCGCCTCCTCCATCAGCTTGTCGGGTTCGACCACCCGATTGGCGAGCCCGAGCGCCACCGCCTCCTCGGCACCGATGGGGGCGCCGGAGAACATCATCTCCTTGGCGCGGCAGAGAGGAATCTGGCGGATCAGGCGCTGCGAGCCGCCCGCGCCGGGGAAGAGCCCGAGATTGATCTCGGGCACGCCGATCTTGGCCGCGGAGGAGAGCACCCGGATGTCGGTGGAGAGCATGAGTTCGGCACCGCCGCCGAGGGCGAAGCCGTTGACCGCCGCAATCGTCGGCTTCTCCAGGGTCTCGATCCGGCGGAAGAGGCGATGGATCGGCGCCGCGAACTCCTCGTAGTGGGCAAGGCCCCGGCGCGAGTCGAGATCGGCGATGTCGCCGCCCGCCACGAACGCGCGGCCCGAGCCGGTGAGCACCACGACCCGCACCGCCTCGTCCGCCTCCACTTGGCCCACGGCGGCGTCGAGTGCGCCGCAGGTCGGCACGTCGAGCGCGTTCAGCCGCTCCGGCCGGTTGATGGTGATGACCGCTGCCCGCCCCGCGGTCTCGACCAGCACGGCGCTCTCGCTCATGCCCCTCTCCTCTTGTTCAGTTCCCTCAATCGCCGGGCGCTCGCTCCGCTCGCTTGGCTTTCGCGCCATGCGGCGCGGCGCGCGGTCGCGCGCTCCGGGCCTGACGGCCCGGCCCCTCCCGATCGATCAGTGGCGCGTCGAGCCCAGAATGGTGACGCAAGCGGCGGCGGCGTCCGCGCCGATCCAGCCGCCGGCATTCTCGGCGAGGCCGAAGCGCGCACCCTCGCGCTGGCGTGCGCCGGAGCGCCCGCGCATCTGGTCCGCCAGCTCGACGAGTTGGGCCGCGCCGGTGGCACCGACCGGATGCCCCTTGCTGATGAGTCCGCCGCTCGGGTTGATCGGCATGCGCCCGTCCAGCGCAGTGACGCCATCGCGCAGCAGGCTCACGGCATCGCCCGGCCGGCAGAAGCCGAGCTGCTCGGAGAGCATCAGCTCCGCCGGCGCCGCGGCGTCATGGATCTCGGCCACGCTGATGTCCTCGGGCCCGAGCCCCGCCTCTTCGTAGGCCGCCTTCGCTGCCGTCTCGGCCACCGGCGGCGCCTCGGGGTCGTCGCCCTGGCCGGAGCGCAGCGCGCTTGCGAGCACCGTGACCGGGTGGGCCGCCTTGCGCCGGGCGTAGTCCTCGCTCATCAGCACCAGGGCGGCGGCACCGTCGCCGATCGGCGAGCACATCATCAGCGTGAGCGGCTCCGCGATCATGCGGCTGTCCAGCACGTCCTCCACCGTGACCTCTTCCTGGAACTGCGCCTTCTCGTTGAGAGCGCCGGCGCGGCGCTGCTTGACCGAGACCCGTGCGTAGTCGGCGGGTGTTGCACCGGTCCGCTCCGCATACTCCTTGGCCAGGCTCGAATAGAGGTCCATGAAGACCGAGCCCGTGCCGGCGCCGCCGGGCGCGATCCGCTGCTTCAGCGCCTCGAACTCGTCGCGGTCCGCGGCCGCCTCCAGCGCCTTGAGAGGCACGGTCCTGTCCTCGTTGCTCATCTTCTCGGCGCCGACCGCGAGCGCCACGTCGCACTGTCCGGAGCCCACGGCGAGCACCGCCAGATGAAACGCCGTCGACGACGAGGCGCAGGCGTTCTCGACATTGACGATGGGCTTGCCCAGCAGGCCGGAGTGGCGCAGCGCCACCTGCCCGCGCACGCACTCCTGCGCGCCGAGCAGCCCGCCCGCCGCGTTGCCGAAGAAGACCATGCCGACCTCGTCGGCCGCGGTGTCCGCGTCGGCCAGCGCCGCCGTCACCGCCTCGGCGGCGAGGGCGCGCAGGTTCGTGTCCAGGAACTTGCCGAACCGGGTCATCCCGGTCCCGCCGATCGTTACCTTGCGCATGGCGTCCCTCCGAGAATGCCGGCCGCGACCGCGCGCCTCAGGCCGTGAAGCCGAGCGAGTTGCGGAAGGCGCGGGCCGCTCCCTTCGCCTCCGCCGCAGCGTCCGCGCCCGCCGGCAGCGCGGCGCAGTAGGCGTCGATGGCGGCATCGCCCAAGGGCACCCATTTCGCGACCCAGTCCGCCATCACTTCCGTGTTGCCCTCGGTCTCGCGCGCGAACGCGACGAGCGCGCCGGTCCAGCGCCTGGCGCGCTCGCTGTCCTCCCACTGCGCGTCGAGCATCTGGGCCAGCAGCGTGTCGCCGCTTTGCCGGGCGGGGCCACCGAGCTGGCGGATGCAGGCCTCGTCGAACGCCGGCTTGGCGACGACGTTGAGTGCTACGAAATGCTCCGCCCAGTCGTAGGCGACCAGGACACGCTCCAGCAGCTCGCGAAAGCCCTGCCAGCAGGCGTCCTCCTCCCACGCCTTGCGCTCGCCGGTGGCGAAGCCCGCGTCGGCGTGCGTGTTGGCGAGCTCCCTGGTGCGGTAGGCGATGCGCGAGACCCAGCGGAGCTGGTCGGCCGCCTGGAACATGGCGCAGTTCTCGATCGTGCTCGCCGGCACCATCTGCACCAGATAGGCGGAGCCCATCTGCAGGCAGTGGA
>JAPPKP010000376.1 GCA_028819955.1 Rhodospirillaceae bacterium
CCTGCCGCCGACGACCTCGGACGCCGCCTGGCGCCCGACCTGCGGAACCACCGATTCCCCCCCCCCCCACTGCCGGGGCATACCGGCGCCCGGCCGGGACGCGCCCGTGGACGAGCTGAACGCGAGCCTCCGGGTCGCGGCCGGGTACGACATGGTCAAGGGGTTCGCCATCGGGCGCACCATCTTCGCCGGTGTCGCCCGGGCCTGGTTGGCCGGCACCATGACCGACGACGAGGCGACGACGCGAATGGCCGACAACTTCGCCAGGTTGTGCGAGGTTTGGGACAAGGCCCGCGCACGATAGGAGACGAGGAGACCGTCAAGTGAGCAACCTTCTGCGGAAGCCTTCGGGCTCGACTGGCAAAATCGTCGACATCACGCCCGAGGAGGTCGGCTGGAGCTATGTCGGCTTTGCCGTCTATGCGCTCAAGGCCGGCGATACGGCCGGTGAGGAAACTGGAGATCGCGAGGTAATTCTGGTGATAGTGGAAGGCAAGGCTCATCTGGCCACGCCCGAGGTCGATTTCGGCGTGCAGGGCGCGCGCATGAATGTGTTCGAGCGCACCAAACCCCACGCCGTCTACGTCCCCAACGGGACTTCCTGGTCGGCGCAGGCCGAGACCGACTGCACCATCGCCGTGTGCTCGGCGCCGGGCGCCGGCGGCCACGCCGCCGCCGCCATCGACCCGGACACGATCCCGCTGCTCGAGCGCGGCAAGGGCGCCAACACGCGCTACATCCACCCCATCGCCATGGACGACGCGGATGTCGCCGACAGCCTGCTGGTCACCGAGGTGTACACGCCCCAGGGTAACTGGTCGAGCTATCCGCCCCACCGGCACGATGCCGATGAGGGCGATGAGATGACCTACCTGGAGGAGACCTATTACCACCGCATCGACCCGCCCCAGGGCTTCGGCATCCAGCGGGTCTTCACCGAGGATGGCGAGCTGGACGAGACCATGACGGTCTCCGACGGCGACAGTGTCATCGTGCCGCGCGGCCACCACCCGTGCGGCGCGCCCTACGGCTACGACATGTATTACTTGAACGTCATGGCCGGCCCGAAGCGGCGGTGGCGCTTCAGGAACCACCCCGACCACGACTGGATTTACCAGCGGGACTCAGGCTCGTGACCGTGGTCCGAAACGCGGGCCGGGGGGCGGATCAGATCGCCTGCGGTTCGAAGTCGCTCGCCTCGGTCGGCATGACGCCCTTGAGCAGAGCCACCGACTTTTCGAGCCCTTCCAGCGAATTGAGCAGCACGTCCTCGTGCTCGATCGAGAGCCAGCCGTCGTATCCCGCCATCGTCAGGCGATAGCAGAACTGGCGCCACCACTCTTCGCCGTGCCCGAACCCGAGCGTGATGTAAGACCAGCTGCGGGCGGGGATGTCCATCAGGCTGCCGTTCTCCAGCAGCGATGTCGTCGCCTGAACCGGCGCGTTGAGCAGCGTGTCCTTGGCGTGAACGTGGTAGACGGACTCGCCCAGCGCCTCGGCAGCGACCAGCGGGTCCGCGCCCATCCAGAACAGGTGTGACGGGTCGAGGTTCGCGCCGACCACCGGCCCCACTTCAGCGCGCAACTTCAGCAGAGACGGGACGTTGTAGACGCATTGGCTGCCGTGGAGCTCCAGGGCGATCCGTTCGACCCCACTCTCCTTGGCCAGCGCCGCGATCTCGGTCCAGTAGGGGAAGAGCACGTCCTCCCACTGGTAGCGCAGGATCTCCTGAGTCTCCGGCGGCCAGGAGGCGACGACCCAGTTCGGCATGGTATCGCCGGCGCACCCTGCGGGCAGGCCCGACATGGTGCACACGGTGCGCACGCCCATCGCGCCCGCGACGCGGATCGTGTCCTTCAGGCACGCGCCCTGCTCCGGCTGCGTCGGATGCACCGGGTTGCCGTTCGCGTTGAGAGAGATGACCTCGAGCCCGCGCGCCTCGAACGCCGCAAGAAATTCTTCGCGCGCCGCCGGGCTCTGCTTCATCACCGCGAGATCGAAGTGCGGCGCGGTCGACCAGCCGCCGGTGTTGACCTCGATGCCCGAGACGCCCAGCCGCTGGGCCGTGTCCAGGAGCTCCTCCAATGGCAACGCGCCGAGGCTGTCGGAGACGAAACCGAGCTTCATTATCCGTGACTCCTATTTCAGCTCACTTCGGTACGGCCGGCAGCCGCCCGGAAACGACACCGGCCCCCGGCAGCAGCCGGGGGCCGGTCACTCTCGTCAAAGAGAGGTTGCTACTGGGCCAGGCAACTGTCGTGGTTGTCGTTGTTGCAGACATCGAGACCGGTATAGATCGGGTCGTCGACCTCCTTGCCCTCGGCAATATCCTTCATGATGTACATGGCCATGTAGCCCATCTCGAAGGGCCGCTGACCGACGTTGCCATTGGCCAGGCCTTCGGCCAGCTGCGCCATCTGCATCGGCAGCGTGTCGGCGACGACGATGGTGAGCGAACCGTCGTTGAGGCGATCCATGTAGGGCTCCACAGCCTGACGGTAGGCATTGTCGTACCACTGGGTGAAGGCGCCGGTGGAAAGGAACACCGTCAGGTCCGGATTGGCGGCCAGGATATCGGTCATGCCGTTCACGGCGACGTTGCCGTCGTCGTTCGTGATCAGCGGACAAC
>JAPPKP010000403.1 GCA_028819955.1 Rhodospirillaceae bacterium
CTGGTCACGCCGTCGTTCAGCGAGTACCTGATGCCGACGGCGATGGATATGCCCAACGTCGAGTGCATCATCCTCGAATCCCGCAGCGGCGTCGGGCCCTTCGGCGCCAAGGGCATCGGCGAGCCGGCCATGACCGCCGTGGCGCCTGCGATCGCCAACGCCGTGGCCGATGCCATCGGCGTGCGCGTGTTCGAGATGCCGATCACGCCGGAACGCGTGGTGACGGCACTGCAGCAGCGCGATGGATCCTGACCGACGCGGCGGCTCGAGCGATGGCCGATAGCAACGACAAGCCGCTGGGCCGGTACATCCGGGTGCTCGAGACTGTCGCGCGCGCCAAGACCGGCGTGACCCTCACGGAGATCGCGCGGGATCTGGACCTGCAGCCGGGAACGGCGCATCGCCTGATCCGCGGGCTCGCCGACCTCGACCTGCTGCGGAGCGCGCCCGGCACCAAGAGCTACCTGATCGGACCGCGCCTGCAGACCCTGCTCCACACCACCATGGACCGCGCGGGCTACGCGGGCCTCGCCAAGTCCGTGCTCGACGGGCTGGTCGCGGAGTTCGGCGAGACCGCTCATCTGGCCCGCCTGAACGGCGACTTCGCGGAATCCGTGTTGATGGAGCAGCCCTCGGGCTCCGACCGCGCCTTCGTTCAGCCGGGGCGGCAGCTGCCGCTGCACGCGGCGGCGTCGGGCAAGGCGATCCTGGCGTTCCAGGACGAGGCCTTCGTCGCGCGCTACCTGTCGCGTCCGCGCCCGCGCTTCACGGACAAGACCAAGGTGGAGGAGGCCGACATCCGCGACGAGCTCGCGCAGATACGCGCCGACGACGTGGCGGTCTGCGACAACGAGCTCGATGCCGGCGTGCTGAGCTACGGCCATCCGATCCGCGTGAACGGCGGCTACGTCCTCTACTCGGTCGGCATCACCGGGCTCGCGGACCGCTTCCGCCCCATGGAGCGCACCCGGATCAAGCAGAAACTGGCCGAAGCCGCTGCCGATCTCGGCAGAAGACTCGGCTTCACGGCCTGAAGGAACGACGTGATGGCTGACGCTCGTTTGACAGAGATCGTTCGGAATTGTCGGAACACGACGGCGCGAAGCTGCGGGGGATATCAGGAACCGACGGCCACGGGTCAGCCGGGGTCCTACATCTCGACCATCCTGCTTTCGACAGGCGCCGTGGACCTGGAACAGTTTCCCGGCTTCCCGTTCGAGGAGGACCTGGACCAAGGCATGGCCGAGATCGTGTCCTACGATCGTGCCGAGTGTAACGACTCCTATATCGGTCAGGTCAACATGCTGCAGGCGTCGTCATTCAGTGGCGTGAACGGGGCAATTTGGGGCTACGACCTGGCCGTCGATTCCCGCATCGGCAAGACGTATCCCGTAGGCCGCATCGAGAACATTCCCATTTATTCCCTCATTCCCTTGCGCGATGCGACCCGGCAGCTCTTCGGCGTCGCCGACGCGCGGCACTTTCCCCCGCAGGAGGGCGCCATGGTGGTTTGTGCGGAAAAATACCGCACGAGCATGGTCTCTGACGGCAACATGTGGATCTGGTGCGCGCTCGGTTTTGCGATTGCCGAAGACCGCGACAACCACGCGTGCCTCTTCATGGAGGACACGGGAATCATGCATCTCGCGGGAGATGCGGAAGAGTCGGTGAGAACCAGACTCGACAACAGGCTCAACAGGATCGCCTACGCGGCGTACTTGTGCGGCGAGAATCAGGGGGCGCGCTACAGGAAGATCTATATCGGCTGGAAGGCGTCCCACATTCCGAAGAATCACGTGGGCTGCGCGCTCGCCTGCGCGCCCTACGTGACCCTGCCCTCCGGCGCGTTCGCGGACATTGCTCCGGAAACCGAGATCCTCGAGCTTTCCACGGACGAGTGGTTGTCCAGGGTCGGCTTCTCCAGAGTCGATGAGCCTGACTACGCGCTCAGGACCCTGACCGGGCCGAACATCCCTCTCCACTAGGCGCGGATCACGGGCGGAGGGAGATGCCGTTGCCCGAGCAAGACATCGCCATCGACGTGCGCAACGCCGTCAAGCGCTTCGGCGCGGTCACGGCACTCGCCGGCGCGTCGCTGACGATCAGGGACAACGAGTTCTTCACCCTGCTCGGCCCCTCGGGTTGCGGCAAGACCACCCTGCTCCGCCTGATCGCCGGCTTCGAGGAGATCACAGAAGGCGAAATCCTCCTCTACGGCGAGGACATCGGGACGCTGCCGCCCAACCGGCGCCCGATCAACACCGTATTCCAGCACTATGCGCTCTTCCCGCACATGACCGTGGCGGAGAACGTGGCCTTCGGCATGCGCCGCCTCGGCTGGAGCAAAGCCGATATCGAGGACCAGACCCTCCGGATTCTCGATTTGGTGAAGCTGGGCGACTTCGCGGCACGCCGTCCGGCGCAGCTCTCTGGCGGGCAGCAGCAGCGGGTCGCGCTTGCGCGGGCCATGGCGCCCCGGCCCAAGGTGCTTCTGCTCGACGAGCCGCTGTCTGCGCTCGACCTCAAGCTCCGCCAGGCCATGCGGATCGAGCTCAAGCAGATCCAGGAGGAAACCGGCATCACCTTCGTGTTCGTGACCCACGACCAGGAGGAAGCGCTCAC
>JAPPKP010000222.1 GCA_028819955.1 Rhodospirillaceae bacterium
CGGTGCGGAACGTCATGGCCGACCTGGAGGATGCCGGCCTGCTCTATGCGCCGCACGTCTCGGCCGGGCGGCTGCCGACACAGCTGGGCCTGCGCATTTATGTGGACGGGCTGCTGGAGCTCGGACGGCTCACCGAGGACGAGCGCGCCAGCATCGAGGGCAAGTGCCGGGCGGCGGGGCGCACGGTGGAGGAGATGCTGACCGAGACCACCGAAGCGCTCTCGGGCCTCTCGGGCTGCGCCAGCCTCGTGCTCGCGCCCAAGGCCGACGTGCCCTGCCGCCAGGTGGAGTTCGTGAGCCTCAGCCAAGGGCGCGCGCTGGCGGTCATGGTGACGGAGACCGGGCTGGTCGAGAACCGCGTGATCGACGTGCCGCCGGGCATGACCCAGTCGCACCTGAGCCGCGCCACCAACTACCTCAACGCGCGGCTTGCCGGCCGCACGCTCGCCGAGCTCGGCGACGAGATCCGCACCGAGGTCGAGGAGCACCGGGCCCAGCTCGACGACCTCACTGCCCGCGTCGTCGAAGCCGGCATCGCCGAATGGGCGAACGGTGCGCGCGAGCACGGCAGCCTCATCGTGCGTGGCCGGGCCAACCTGATCGACGATGTCACGGCGCTCGCGGACCTCGAACGGATCCGGCAGCTGTTCGATGCGCTGGACGAGCGCAACGATTTCATCCGGCTGCTGGAAAGCACCGAGGACGCCGAGGGAGTCCAGATCTTTATCGGGGCGGAAAGCACGCTCTTCGCCTCCACCGGCTGCTCCATGGTGGTGGCCCCTTACAGGGATTCCGAGGCGCGCTTCATCGGGGCCATCGGCGTGATCGGGCCGACCCGCATCAACTACGGCCGCATCATCCCGATGGTGGATCACACGGCCGCGGTCATCGGCCGGGTGCTCGGGTGAGCGAGGGCACATCGCGCCCGGCGCGACGGCGCCCGTGGGCGCGGAAGAAGACGAAGGAGACCATGCAGGACGAGACCGAACGGACCGAGCCCGAACGGGCGGAGTCCGAAACCGACGACGACACCCCTGGACAGAGCGACGCGAAAGGCGCCGCGGACGAGAATGGTGGCGAAGCGGACGCACCGGACGCAGCGACGGAGGACGACCCTGAGCTGGACGCCGCCGAGGACGAGGAGATCGCCGATACCGGCGAGGACGAGGCGGAATACGGCGATGCGGCGCTCAAGAATCAGCTTCTGCGCGCCCTCGCCGACGCCGAGAACACCCGGCGCAGGGCCAAGAAGGACGTCGAGGACGCACGCAACTACGCGATTTCGCGCTTCGCCCAGGACCTGCTGGGCGTCGCCGACAATCTTGGCCGCGCGCTCGAAAGTATCCCGGCCGACAAGCGCGAGAGCGACGACGCCGTGAAGGCGCTCGCCGAGGGGGTCGAGATGACGGCGCGGGAGTTCGAGACGGCGCTGGGGCGCCACGGCATCACCAGGATCGACCCGCTGGGCGAGAAGTTCGACTACAACCTGCACCAGGCGCTGTTCGAGACCGATCAGACCGACCAGCCGGACGGCACCGTCGTGCAGGTGTTGCAGACGGGCTACAGGATCGGCGACCGCCTGCTGCGCGAGGCGATGGTGGGTGTGGCCAAGGGCGGCACTCCGCCGGCAGCAGACGACGAAGCCGATCCTGAGGTCGAAGCCGAGGCGGAGACCGGGTCGGACGGCGCGGATGCGCCGGCGGATGAGCCCTCATGAGCCTGCAGACGCGCCGTCCTGGACGCTTGCAGGGCGCGAATCCGCACCCATATTGACCATTGGACGCGGCGAATGCCCGCCGCGAGGGAGGCCCCATGGGCATGAGACATGGGGCAAGAGGACACGGGGCGCGAGACGGTGCATGACGTGGTCGTTCGGGCCTGCTGACAATAGGGACGAGACATGAGCAAGGTAATCGGTATCGACCTGGGCACGACCAATTCCTGCGTGGCCATCATGGAAGGCAAGGACCCGCGGGTGGTCGAGAACGCGGAGGGCGCGCGCACGACGCCCTCGATCGTCGCGTTTACCGACGACGGCGAGCGCCTGGTCGGCCAGGCGGCCAAGCGACAGGCCGTCACCAACCCCGAAAACACCATCTTCGCGATCAAGCGCCTCATCGGGCGCCCCTTCAAGGACCCGATGACGCAGAAGGACATGAAGATGGTGCCCTACCAGATCGTCAATCACGGCAATGGCGATGCCTGGGTCACGGCGCGGGGCGACAACTACTCGCCGAGCCAGATTTCCGCCTTCACGCTCCAGAAGATGAAGGAGACCGCCGAAGCCTTCCTCGGCGAGCCGGTCGCGAAGGCGGTCATCACGGTGCCGGCCTACTTCAACGATTCCCAGCGCCAGGCGACCAAGGACGCGGGCCAGATCGCAGGCCTCGAGGTGCTGCGGATCATCAACGAGCCCACCGCCGCCGCGCTCGCCTACGGCCTCGACAAGAAGGGCGGCGGCACGATCGCGGTCTACGACCTCGGCGGCGGCACCTTCGACATCTCGATCCTGGAGATCGGCGACGGGGTCTTCGAGGTCAAGTCTACCAACGGCGACACCTTCCTCGGTGGCGAGGACTTCGACATGCGGCTCCTCGGCT
>JAPPKP010000442.1 GCA_028819955.1 Rhodospirillaceae bacterium
GTCCGACTCGGAGGGCCACCTTACAATGACCCAAACTTCGGTGCCAGGTGACTAGTGTCCCGTTTGAGAAGTTCGTACGCCTCGCCGAGAACCCCAACACGTCATGGCCGGGCTTGACCCGGCCATCCACGCGTCGGCTCGGGACGCAACGGATCTGGCAGAGAGAGATGCCCGGATCAAGTCCGGGCATGACGAGAAGAATTGGAGAGTCGTGGAGACTGCACGGCCAACGCAACATCATGCGATCTTCAGAAACAGGACACTAGCGGCTTGCGGCTTGCGGCTTGCGGCTTGCGGCTATCGGCTGGCGCGGCGCGGCTGAGAGGATCACCGTGGCGCGGCGTTACGGCATTTCCTCGATGGTGGGGAGCGACGGGATCCGGTCGAGCCAGTGCTGCTTCGAGCGGTTGTAGATGTGGACCTTCGGGACCAGCTGGTCGCGCTGTTTGATGCTGCCGACGCGGATGCCGTAGAACGGTCCGGCCGGATCCGAGGTCGCGTAGATGGGCGAGCCGCAGTTGGGGCAGAAGGCCTGCTGGCGCGGATTGCCGCTGTCGGCGATCTTGACGTAGACCTTGAGCTCGCCGGTAAGCAGGGTGAAGGCGTCCTCCCTGGTGAAGGCGACCGTGCGGAACGCCGAGCCCGAGAGCGTCTGACAGTCCGTGCAGTTGCAGATAACAATTCGGTCCGTGTCGAGCTCCGCTTCGTAGGTGATCTGCCCGCAGAAGCAGCCGCCGTCCACCTTCATCGCACGCCTCCCTTCGCTGAACTTTTTGGCCGCGCCGGATACGGTTACTCGAACACGATGCGCGGCAGATAGCGGGAAACGACCCGGTTGGGCCGGTCGATCATGGGTCGGTCTCCCAGCCGCTCGCTACGCCCGCGCCGCTTCGGCCAGGAAGGTGGGGTCCTCGCCGCGCCGGAGCATGGCGAGGAGCTCGAGGTTCACGGCGATGTAGCCGGGCGCGACCTCGTTGATGCCGGCAAGCTTGGAGTCCGGCCGCTCGCGCAGCTCGCGGCTGAGCGCGCCCAGCTTGTGAAAGGGCACGCCGGGGAAGAGGTGGTGCTCGGTGTGGTAGGGCATCTGCCACATCAGCCAACGCAGGAGCGGCCCGGCACGGGTCGTGCGCGTGCTCCCGATGACGCCCTGCCCGTTGGGCAGGCCGTGGTGCTCGGCCGCCACGTAGAGGCGATAGAAGCACGTGGTGACGATCATCGGCCCCCACACGCAGATGAGCGCCGCCCAGCTCTCGAAGTAGATCGAGAGTGCGGCGACGACCGCATAGCCGAGCAGATAGAGCCGCGCCTCCCGGATCACGATGCGCCGCTCCTTCTCCCGGAGAAAGGGCTCCGGCGCATGGCCGCAGGCGTGCTCGACGATGTTGCGGATCAGGGCGATCCAGAGTGCCAGACCGGCTACGAACTTGAGATAGCCCATGAACGTCCACGGCTTTTGGACCAGGAGCTCCGGATCGTGATTGGCGACCTTGGTGTGGCGGTGGTGGGCGAAATGAAAGAAGCGCTGGTAGTTGTGGGCATAGAAGCGGGGGAAGCTCGCCAGGTGGCCGAAGGCGTCGTTGAGGGTCCGGTTGCGGAACACGGTCCAATGCCCGAGCTCGTGCTGGCCCGCGTAGCAGTAGCCCCAGAGGATGACGCCTTGGGCAAGGAACAGCGGCACCACCCACCAGCTACCCCACAGCGCATGGATGGCGTAGCCCGCGACTCCTGCGGCGCCGATCTGGCTCACGGTCTGGAGCCAACCCAGGAGGTCCGAGCGGCGCGAGAGCGCCTTGAGGCGCCGCGCCTCGATCAGGTCCTTGCGGGCAATCCAGTCGTCCATCACGCCACCCGGCTCAACGCGCATCCGCCACTGTACGCTCACGCTCTACCGGTAGGAAGCGATTCGCGCCGGTGTGCTGCCAGGGGCTCCAGGTCCCGTCCGGCCACTGCACGCGAACCTCGGCAGACTCATTCGCGCCCAGGCCGAAGTGAATCCAACCGGCCTGCCCGCTGACATGGCCGCCGCCGACCACCACCTCGTGGCGCTGGATGCGGCCGGCGGCACGCACCTCGATCCATGCACCGACGGCGTTCCGGTTGGCGTCGTCCTGATGCAGCATCACCTGAAGCCAGTGGCCGGCGCCGCGAATACGGTTGTGCAGGATCTCGACATTGGCCACGCGGTTCACGACGACGATATCGAGCAGGCCGTCGAGATCGAGGTCGATCACGGCGCCGCCTCGGCTCCGCCGCATACTGGCGGCACCCGCCTCTACCGAGGCCTCGCGGAACCAACCGTCGGGGCCACCTAAGAGCAAGTTGTTCGGGTCATCCGCCGCGGCCTCCTCCATCTCTTCCACGTTGCCCTTGGCGACGAAGAGGTCGATCCAGCCGTCGTTGTTCACGTCAGCGAATTGCGAGTGCCAGGCGGTGGACGGCCGCTCGTCGTCTCCGGCATGGGGGCGAGTGGCCTCCACGCCGTGCTCGAAGGCGATCTCGCGGAACTCGGGCCCGCCGGTGCTGCCGGACGCGAGCGCGCGTAGCCGGTTCGTCCCCATGTTGGAGAGGAAGTAGTCTGGCAGCCCGTCCCCGGTGAGGTCGTGGCTGGCGATCCCCATGCCCCAGATTCTGAGGCGCGGCCAGCCGTCGGCACGGCCGTAGAGCCGGGGCTCGGCACCCAGGTGCCAGAGCTGCTCCTCGCCGGTGTCCTCGTGATAGAAGCGGTCGTTGCTGACCAGCAGGTCGGGACGCCCCGCGCGGCTCCAGTCGGAGAACAGCATCGAGAGCGGGCAATGTCCGGGGCTGAGGCTCACCGGCGGCCCGTAGGTCGTGGCTTCGGTGCTGGCCGGCCGGAACAGGACATTATCGGGGCACGCCGGGGTCGGCCCAGCACCGGTCGCCGAATCGCCGAATGGCGAGTGCATGGCTGCCCACATGTCGCGATCGACGTAGTTGCCGAAGGCGAGTGTCGGCAGCCGGTTGTCGCCCTCCCAGGCGGCGCTGAAGGCGGTGGTCCAGCCGTCGCCGCCGGAAACGCCCCAGTCTTCGCCCGCTTCGGCGAAGCGGCAGTCGCCCAACCCGCGGAAGAGCCGGTTGGCGCCCAGCCGGAGCACGGCAAGATCCATTGCGCCGTCGCCGTCGATGTCGAGCGGATAGGCGCCGGTCACGCCGGTCCCGCCGAGTTCGTTGTCGGCGAGGTGCGTGAAGCGCAGCGCGCCCGGCTCGCCGTCGTTGCGGTAGAGCGCGGACGGGCTGGCCCCGCCCGCGAAGAAGAGATCCGGATCGTCGTCGAGGTCGCAGTCGAAGGCGGCGACCCCGCCGCCCACGTAGTGCGACCAATCGCCGGTATAGGCGTGCTCCACCCCGGCCTCGACGGCGACGTCGACGAAATACGGTGCTCGGGGCTCGGCCGAGTCGGCGCCGTTGGCGGCGACTGTGCCGCCCGCCCAGACGAGCAGGGCGAACAGCGTAGCGGCGGAGTATGCGCGGGTCTGTCGGCGCGTCATCGCGTCCGTTCCCCGGCGGGCCTAGTCGGGTGCGGCCGAGTCTCGTCGCAAGACCGAAGCCAGCTGCCGTTCGATGCGCTGGGCGATCGCGAGGCGCATGATGCGCTTCCAGATCGAGTCGATGGCGCCGGCCACGCCCTCCGGCAGGAAGATCATGAAGAGCAGAACCACCAGCCCGAGGCCGACGTTCCGCAAGTCGGAGAACTCCTTGAAGAACTCGTCGGCGACCATCAGCAGGCCGGCGCCGAGGAGCGGCCCCCAGTTGCGCCCGATGCCGCCCACCACGAGCATCGAGATCAGGAACAGCAGCAGCGCGAAGCCCACCAGGTTGGAGCCCACCGAGCCGAAGTGCGCGGCGTAGAAGGCGCCGGCCATGGCGGTCAGGAAGGCCGAGCCCGTGAAGACCAGGAGCTGGTACTTGAAGACGCTCACGCCGCGGGAGGTGGCAAGCTCCTCGTTGTCGCGCAGCGCCTTGAAGGCGAGCCCGATGCGGCTCTGCGTTACCGCCGCCGTGAAGATCAGCGCGACGATGAGGAGACCCAGCATCGTGTAGTAGTCGCCGATCATCCACTTGCGCCCGCCCAGGACCTCGCGCCAGCCGAAGGTGCCGAAGTCGCCGAGCCCCTGCGCGCCGCCGGTGAACGAGACGCAGGTCGCCGGGTTGATCGCCTTGTTGAGCGCGCTGCAGTCGGAATCCGTCTGGATCAGCACGAACATGGTCTGCGATATGGCGAGCGTCAGCAGCGCGACGTAGATGCCGCGCATGCGCAGGCAGGCGAGGCCGATGAAGACGCTGAGCACGACGCCGGCGGCGCCCGCGACCGGGAAGGTGGGCCACAGACTCCAATCAAGGTAACGGCCCATCAGCGCGGTCGTGTAGGCGCCGAAGGCAAAGATCGCGAGCTGCGCCAGCGAGAAGATTCCGGCGACTCCGAACACCAGATTCCACTGGCTGACGACGGTCGCGTAGCAGAAGAGCAGCAGCGCGCTCGCGATGATGTAGCGCGGCACGCCCATGAAGGGGAATGCCGCCGCCACCGCCAGCAGGATGACGAAGAAGACGTAATCGCGGGTCTTCATTTCGTCGCCCTCACTGCCGCGCGACCTGGCGCTTGCCGAACAACCCGGCGGGGCGCCAGATGATGGCGATAACCACCACGACCAGCATGGCGAGGAAGCCCCACTTGTCGGCGAAGAGCACCTTCACTGCCGCCTCCACCATGCCGATCAGGAGTGCGGCGTAGAGCGCGCCGGTCATGTTGCCGAGGCCGGCCAGCACGATCACGATGAACGCCTTGAGCATCGGCGTCTGGCCCATCAGCGGCACCACGTCCTTGAACGAGGTCAGCATGATGCCGGCGACGCCTGCGAGCGCGCTCGCGAGTGCGAGCACTATGACGTAGACGCGCTTCACCTTGACGCCCATCAGGCGCGCAGCGTCGCGGTTCTGCGCGGTGGCTCGGATGGCGCGCCCCATGGTGGTCCGAGTCAGGAAGAGCCCGACGAGGACAATCAGCACCACTGCGACCGCCCAGATGATGATGCGCTGATAGCTGACCGGGACGTCCCCGATGAGGAACGAGTCGGCGCCCATGGAAAGCGGCTGCGCGTAAGGAGAGACGTGGAACCACTCGCGCAGGATCTTCATCAGACCCGATTCCAGCGCCATACCGAGCCCGAAGGTCGCGATGATGATCGTGACCTCGAAATTCCGTTGCTTCAGCATCCAGTGGGCCGAGCTGAAATAGACCGCCGCGCCGAAAACGCCCCCGGCAATGAAAGCGAAGGGCCCCGCGAACCAGAGCGGCAGCCCCCACCCTTCGGCCCAGACGAGCACGAAGTAGGCGCCGAGCGTCATGATGATGCCGTGGGCCATGTTGAGCATGTTGAACGCGCCCCAGACGAGGGCGAGCCCAACGGCGGCCAGCGCATACATGGCGCCGAAGGTGAGGCCGCTGACGACGATCTGGACGAAGAAGTTCACTGCGAGTCCCCGATGCCCTCAGCCGCCGAGGTAGGTCTCGAGGATCTGCTGGTTGGAATGGAGCTCCTCGCCGTCGCCGGCCCAGACGATCTGGCCCGTGTCGAGCAGGTGAATGCGATCGGCCAGGTCGATGATGCGGCTCGCATTCTCCTCGACCAGGAGGATCGTGCGCCCCGACGCCTTGAGGTCGGTGATGATCTCGTAGATCTGATCGATGACGATCGGCGCGAGACCGAGCGAGGGCTCGTCGATCATCAGAATGCGCCCACCGGCGAGCAGGCCCCGGCCGATGGCGAGCATGCGGCGCTCACCGCCCGAGAGCGTGCGCGCGAGCTGCGTCGTGCGCTCCTTCAGCCGGGGCAGGATCTCGTAGATCTTCTCGACCTCCTGCTCGAAGGTCTTGCGCACCCGGGGCAGGTAGGCGCCCATCTTCAGGTTGTCGTAGACGCTCATCTCCGGGAACAGCATGTCGCCCTGTGGGATCAGGACGACGCCGAGCCCGACCACGGTTTCCGCCTCGGCGCCCTCGATCCGCCGCCCCGCCAACTCGATTCGGCCGCTGGTCGGCTTGAGCAGGCCGGCGATGCAGCGCAGCAGCGTGGTCTTGCCGTGCCCGTTGGGGCCGAGCATGGAGATGAGCCCGCCTTCGGGCACGTCGAACGACACGTCCTTGAGGACTCTCTGTCCTTCGTACCCTGCATGCAGGTTCTGGACGGAGAGGAGCAGCTCAGCCATTGGCGCCCGCCCGTTCCGCCAGCATGTGCTGCAGGCGGTCCGCCGTGCCCTCGCCGAGATAGACCTCGACGACGCGGCGGTCGCTCAGCAGCCCCTGGGTGTCGCCCTCATAGATCTTCTCGCCGTGATGCATGATGACGACCCGGCTCGAAATCTGGAGCAGGAAGCGCATCACGTGTTCGATCAGGATGATCGTCATGCCCTCGGCGGCGAGGCCGTCGACGATCTCCATCACGTCGTCGACCTCGTGCGGGTTGAGGCCGCCCACAGGCTCGTCGATCAGGAGGAGCTTGGGCTCGGTAGCGACCGCGCTCGCGAGCATCAGGAGCTTGCGCTCCAGTACCGGCACATCGCGCGCGACCGCTTCCGCCCGGTCGGAGAGCCGGCAGAGCTCGAGGGCGCGGTCGACCCGCTCGCGCATCGCCCGCGAGAAGGTCATCGCGGGTATGCCGTGATCGCCAAGGCCGAAGGCCGAGCCGATCAGCACGTTCTCGCGGATCGTGAGCGAATCGAAGCCCGCATTGAGCTGGAAGGTGCGGGCCATGCCTCGATGACAGATGAGATCGGGGCGGACCTTGGAGATGTCGCGCCCCTCCAACTCGATCTCCCCGCTGGTGGCAGGGTTGATGCCTGAAATGACGTCGAGAAACGTGGTCTTGCCGGCGCCGTTGGGGCCGCCGATGCCGACCACGTCCCCCGGATAAACGTCAAGATCGAAATCGTTTACCGCTGCCAGCGCACCGAAGTACTTGAAGACGTTACGGCACGCCAGCAGCGGTGTACCTTCCCCCGAGGCCATCTGTTGGACCGTGTTCTACTGTGCTCTTCGGCCTCCAGGGGATGCAGGGTCTAGCTGGTGAACCACGGCGGGTTGATCCACTCGGCCGTGTCATACGGAGACGGCCCGACGTAGACCACATCCTTGGTCCAATCCTGACACTGCATCATGATCGTGGGCATACCGAGCGAAGGATCGTTGGTCTCCGCCGGATACGGCTGCGCCGCCTGGCCCCACATGAACTTGATGGTCCCGACCACGCCGCGATAGATCGATTCGCGGAGGAAGTGGCAGACCTTCTTGTTCTGCTCGATGCCGTCGTAGGGCACGCCCGTGCCGCCCGCGCGGCAAGCCGCGATCGCCCACAGGAAGTACGAGTCATACACTTGGCCTGCGACCGACGGAGTCGCGTCCTCGCCGAACCGGCCGCGAATCTTCCTCGAGAAGGTGTTGCCGATCTCGTCCTGCAGAGTGCCGATCGTGGTCGAGCAGAACACGCCGTGCCCGGTCTCCTTGACGATGTCGAGGAAGGCCCGCTGCTGCAGCGCGTACTGCACGTAGAGCAGACTGTTGGTCGGGTTCTCGGCGAAGCCGGTGACCAGACCTGTCTGATCCGTCGCGAAGCCGTGGGTCGCCGCGATGATGGCGGGCTTGACCTCCCGCGCACGCACCAGCGCGGGGCCCCAGTCGTCGACCGGCTGGGTCACGACGTCATCGATCGTGAGTTCCCAGCCGAACTGCGGTGCGGTATCGCGCGCCGCGCCGGCGATGGTGATCGCGTAGTCGATGCTGCCCGAGAACAGCGCGAAATGGTTGTTCGGGCGTTTCCACTTGCCCAGACGCTCGAGCTCGTCGAGGAAGTAGATCAGGCCGGAGCCGTAGTAGTACTCGGACGGATCGTCCTGGAAGATGCACCAGTAGCGGTCCATGTTGTCGCGCACCGCGAACTGGTGGCCGTACTGGGTGTTGTCGTGCATGTAGGGTATGCCCGCATCGGCGATGGTGTCGTACTCGGCACGTACCGACAGCGAGTTGTACCCGTTGATGATGGCATGCACCTCGTGACGGTCGATCAGGCGCCGCGCGGCCGAGGTCACGGTCTCGGCGGTGATCTCCTTCGTATCCTCGAAGTGGACCTCCAGGGGCCGCCCGAGGACGCCGCCATACTCGTTGATCTCCTCGACCGCCAAGGTAATGCCGGCCTCGAAGTTGCGCGAATCGTCCGCGCCCCACCCGGTATAGGGCAGCATGGCGCCGATCGGGATCGGCTCGCCGTCGGCCTTGGCGCCGTTGTTCAGCGCGACCAGGGTGTTGGCCCCGGTCACGCCCATGGCGCCGATAGCCATGGTGCCGGCGAACGACATGAAGCCGCGCCGCGACGGGTTCAGCGGATCGACGATCCCGCCAGAGGCCTTGATCTCCTCGTCGAACTTCTGCTTCTTGGTCTGCTTCCGTTTGTGAAACCACTCCATCGAGCCGCCTCCCCTTGCTTGTGGTTCGAAGGTCGCACAGCGGCCGACGGGCGGAGTACCGCGCCGACCGCGTCTTCAGGTTGTTGATGCAAGTTTAGCGAGGGCGCCGCAGACGGTGCAAGCACGCAAAGCCACCGAGCGCTCGGCTACGGAACGCCGGCTGTCATGCTCACGCGGGAGCGACTACAAAGGCGGTCGCGGAGACGGGAGCGGCGGGAGACGAGCGGCCATGAGCGGCGACTGGCATCGGATGAGCGCGCTCGCGCTCGGCGCAGGCATCGGGAGCGGCGCCATCGACCCGCGTGCGCTGACCGAGCACTTCCTCGAACGAATCGAGGCCGCCGACGGCGACCGCGCCATCTACCTGCGTCTCACCGCCGAGCGCGCACGCGCCGAGGCCGAGGCTGCCCACCGTCGCGCCCAGACCGGCCTCAGGCAATCGCCGCTGGATGGCGTGCCGATCTCGTGGAAGGACCTCTACGACAGCGCAGGCGATATCACCGGCCACGGCACGCCGGCCCTGGCCGACCGCATCCCGACGCGCGATGCGACGGTCCTGGCGCGCGCCACCCGCGCGGGGCTGGTCTGCCTCGGCAAGACCAACCAGAGCGAGTTCGCATTCTCCATCCTCGGCCTCAACCCCAAGCTGGGCACACCGCCCAATCCCTTCGACGACTCCGTCGCCCGCCTGCCCGGCGGATCGTCCTCGGGCGCGGCCGTCTCCCTCTCGCGCGGCCTCGCCGCCGCCGCCATCGGCTCGGACACGGGCGGCTCCGTGCGGGTGCCGGCCGCCTGGAACGGCCTCGTCGGCCTCAAGACGAGCTTCGGGCTGCTGCCGCTGGACGGCGTGCTCGGGCTCAGCACCAGCATGGACACGGTGGGCCCTTTGACCCACGACGTGGCCGACGCCGCCGCCCTCTTCGCGGTGCTCGACGGGCGCTTCGGCGCCGGCAACCGCCCGGCCCCCGATCTCGACGGCGCCACGGTCGCTCGTGCCCGCTTCGCACTGCCGGCTACGCTTGTTTGGGATTCGCTCGATCCCGGTGTGGAGGCCGCCTCGCGCGGCGCGGTCGAGCGCCTGGGCGCCGCCGGCTGCACCATCGGCGAGACGCCGGTGCCCGAGCTCGAGGAGGCCGAGGCGCTGGTCGGCCGGCTCGGCCCCTATCACGCCGCAGAATGCCACGCTCTCTGGTACGACGTCATCGAGTCGCGGCCCGAGCTGGTCTACACGCCGATCCTGGAGCGCATCCGCTCCGGTGCCGAGATGTCGGCCACGGACGCCGCGCGGGTCAAGCAGGGACTCGCCGAAATCGCAAGGCGCCTGCACGCGCGGATCAGGCGGCACGGCGTGCTCGTCATGCCCACGGTGGCGGTCAGCCCGCCACCTATCGCCGACCTCGAAGCCGACATCGAGGTCTACAGGGCCGCCAACGTCGCAGTCCTCCGCAACACGCGCCTCGCGAATTACCTGGCGTGCTGCGCGCTGACGCTTCCCTGCGGGCGGGACGGCAACGGGGTGCCCGTGGGACTCATGTTGATGGCCCCGCCCGGCGACGAGGAGCGCCTGCTGCGCCTGGGCCGCGCTATCGAGCCTGTGCTGGCCGGCGACTCCTGACCGGCGCCGCGCCCGCCGAAGGGACCGGAGTAGCCAGCGAGCGCCCGGTCATCGCCGCCGGTGCGGGCAGACCCATGAGGTCGAGAACGGTGGGCGCGATGTCGGAGAGCGCGCCGTCTCCCAGCGCCAACCCCGGCGCACCGACGAGCACGGCGGGGACGGGGCCGTCGGTGTGGGCCGTGTGGGGAGTCGTGTCGTCGGCGCCCCGCATCCGCTCGGCGTTGCCGTGATCGGCGGTAATGAGCAGCGCGCCGCCGGCCGCCTCCACGGCGGCGGAGAGGCGGCCGAGACATCCGTCCACGGCGGCGACCGCCGCCATCGCCGCGTCGAGGTTGCCGCTGTGGCCCACCATGTCGGTGTTGGCGTAGTTCACGACGATCAGGTCGAAGCGCCCGCCCGCGATCGCCTCCACCACGCGGTCGGTGACCGCCGGCGCCGACATCTCGGGCTGGAGGTCGTAGGTCGCGACCTTGGGCGAGGGCACGAGCACCCGCTCCTCCCCCGGCATCTCCCTCTCCTCGCCGCCGTTGAGAAAGAAGGTGACGTGGGCGTACTTCTCGGTCTCGGCGACGCGCAGCTGCCGCAGTCCGGCTTGCGCGACGACCTCGCCCAGGTGGTCCGTCACCGCAAGCGGCGGGAAGAGCGTGCCGGCCAGGCGATCCAGGGTCTCGGAATAGCTGCACATGCCGCTGGCTGCAGCGAAGCGCACGCGCCGGACGCGTTCGAAACTGTCGAAGGCCGGGTCGAGCAGCGCCGTCATGATCTGGCGCGCGCGGTCCGCGCGGAAGTTGGCCATGATCAGCCCGTCGCCGTCTGCCATGCCTGGGTAGCCGGCGATCACCGCCGGCTCGACGAACTCGTCGCCGATGTCGTCTGCATAGCTCGCGCGCACGGCATCGATGGCGCTCGCCGCCGGCCGGCCCTGCCCAGAGACCACCGCGTCGTAGGCCCGCACGGTCCGCTCCCAGCGACGGTCCCGATCCATGGCGTAGTAGCGGCCGGCGACCGTCGCGGTCCGCACGTTCGGAAGATCGCCGAGAGCCGCCTCGAACGTCGGCAGGTTGCCGAGCGCCGAGCGCGGCGGCACGTCGCGGCCGTCGAGGAAGGCGTGAATCGCGATGGGCACGCCCGCACCGCTCACGATCCGCGCGAGAGCCGTTATGTGATTCTGGTGCGAATGGACGCCGCCCGGCGAGACCAGCCCCATCAGGTGGCAGCGACCGCCGCTCTCCTTCAAACGCTCGATCAGTGAGAGGAGGGCCGGGTTGCGCGCGAGCGAGCCGTCCGCCACGGCGTCGTCGATGCGGGGCAGATCCTGCAGGATCACCCGGCCCGCGCCGATGGTCATGTGGCCCACCTCGGAGTTGCCCATCTGGCCTTCGGGCAGGCCCACGGCGGCGCCGGCGGTGGCGAGCAGGCCGTAAGGGCGCGCGGCGGTGAGACGATCCCACACCGGCGTCTCGGCGAGCGCGATGGCGTTGTGCTCGGTCTCGGCCCGATGGCCCCACCCGTCCAGCACGCAGAGGACGACGGGGCGGTACGAGGTCTTCCCGGTCATGCCCCGGCCTTCTAACCCGCCGGCCTCCGATTGGCTACGACCTGGGCTTCTCAAGCCTTGCGTGCCGCACGCCGCTGGCGAATACTTCCCTCAGTTGCGACCGGCGATGCAAACATGCCAGCGAAAGAGACGGGCGGAGCCGGCCGCGAAGGAGGCGAGAGCGCGGCCGCGGGCCGTAGCGACCCGCAGGCGTCAGCGCCGCAGCACCAGCTGGCGGGAGACGACGCGATGACAAAATCACGTTCGAAGAAGCTTCTTCCATCCATGACCCGGCGTTCGGCCCTGAAGGGCGGCGCTGCGGCCGTTGCCGCAACGGCGTTTGGCGGTTTCCCCACCGTCTGGGCGCAGGACATCGAGGACATCGAGATCCACATGCTGGGATCGGCGGTGTCGCACATCAAGGAGCTGGAGCTGATGGCCGAAGAGGCGCTCGGCTTCCAGATCCTGCAAACGGTGGTCGATTTCGCCACGCTGGGCCAGCGCGCCGCGACCCAGCCGCGCTCCTTCGACACGGTCGAGCCGGCCTATCAGCAGATCAACGCGATCTGGCCGACCGGGAACTTCCAGGCGGTCGATACCACCAAGCTCGCCTATTGGGATCAGGCGATCGGCCTCTACAAGAAAGAAGGCAAGATCTGGCCCGACGCCTGGTACGGGCAGGGGCAGCACCCGACCCAGGTGCAGTACACCTCCGCCATCGACAGCCGCGATTTCGTCGAGCCGGAGACGCAGTGGCTGACCATGATACCGACCAACCACAATGCCGACACCCTGGGCATCCGGCCCGACCTGATCGGCCGGCCGATCACGTCCTGGGCCGAATTCATCAACCCCGAGTTCGAGGGCCGGGCGGCGCTGCAGAACTTCCCGCAGATCGGCCTCATGGACCTCGCCATGGCGATCGAGGCCCAGGGCATGATGACCTACGGCAACAAGGGCAACATGACCCGGGACGAGATCGATACGACCATCGACTTCCTGATCGAGCTCAAGAAGAAGGGCCACTTCCGCGCGTTCTGGGGGACCTTCAGCGAGTCGGTGAACCTGATGCTCTCCGGCGAGGTCGTGATCCAGTCGATGTGGTCGCCGGCGGTGACGGCGGTCCGCTCCCAGGGCGTGCCCTGCATCTATAGCGACCTGGACGAGGGCTACCGCTCCTGGGGAATCGGCTTTTTGTTGTCGAAGTACGTCGAGGGCAAGAAGCTGGGCGCGGTCTACGACTTCTTCGACTGGTACTACTCCGGACCGGCCGGCGCCTTCTTCGCGCGCCAGGGCTACTACATGCCGACTCCCGAGCAGACCAGGCAGCATCTGCCGGCCGACGAATGGGATTTCTGGTTCGAGGGCAAGCCGGCGGTCAACGAGATCAAGGATCCGTTCGGCAACGTGATGGAGAAAGCGGGCGCCGTGCGCGATGGCGGTTCCTGGAAGAACCGCATGGGCCGGGTCGCCATCTGGAACTCGACGATGCAAGAGAACGCCTACGTCATCCAGCGCTGGAACGAGTTCCTGACGGCATAACGACAGGCCGTTCGGTTGCGATTGTGAACACTCTTGACCTTGCCGCCCTCGCGATGCGGGCTCTTCGGCGCATGGCGGGGGCGGCAGCGGGGATGTCCGGGCGGAGCGGCGCACCAGCGCGTGCTCTGTCCGGGCCCGCCGCCTGAGGCGGGCCCGGACACGCGATGAACGCCGCCGTTTCCGCGCTGACCCCTTACCTCAAGCGCTACAGCTCGGCGCTGCAGGTCACGCCGCTAAGCGTGGTGCTGCTGCTGTTCCTGGTCGGCCCGGTCATCGTCATCCTGATTTTCAGCTTCTATATCTTCAACGGGTTCTTCATGGAGCCCGGCTTCGTCACCGACAACTACGAAGGTATTTTCACATCGTTCAACACGCTAGAGGCGTATCTGGCCACGTTCAAGATAACGGCCATAACCTGGGCCGTTACCTTGGTATTCGGATTTATACTTAGTTACTACTTCGTCTTCGACATCATCGCGTTTCGCTGGAAGATTTTTCTCTTCCTGCTGAGCGTGGTGCCGTTCTGGACCTCCGGCGTCGTCCGCATGATCTCGTGGATCCCCTTCCTGGGTAAGGAAGGGTTGCTCAACCGCGCGCTGCAGGGCATCGGCGTGATCGACGAGCCACTGGAGTTCCTGCTGTTCTCCGAGTTCGCGGTGATCGTCTCCTACGTCCACATGTACACGCTGTTCATGGTGGCGCCGCTCTTCAACGTGATGGCGAAGATCGACCGCTCCCTCCTGGAGGCAGCCCGCGATTCCGGCGCTTCGAGCATACAAATCTTTTTCAATATCATCGTTCCGCTGTGCAAGCCCGGCATCGCGATCGGCACGATCTTCGTGGTCGCGCTGGTGATGGGCGATTTCGTCTCGATCCGCGTGCTGAGCGGCGGCCAGGCCGGCACGGTGCTCATGTCCATGCGCAATCAGGTGGACGTGCTTCAATACCCCTTCGCCTGTGCCAGCGCCGTTCTGCTGCTGATCGTGCTGTTGATGATCGTCGGTGGGATCATGAGCGTGGTCGACGTGAGGAAGCAGCTATGAAGGGTGGAGAAAAAGTCCGCCGTGCGCCGGGCTTCATTCCGCGCACGATCTTCTTCTGGCTGTTCATGTTGTTCCTCTACGGCCCGATCGCGGTGATCGCCATTCTCTCCTTCCAGGGTCCGCAGGGTGGGCTCACCTTCCCGATGACCGGATTCTCGCTTCACTGGTTCAAGGACGTCATCGACCCCACCTACATCGGCGATTTCCGATGGCCCTTCGGCCGCTCGGTGATCCTGGCGCTGATCGTGATGGCGCTGACGGTCCTGGTCTCGTTCCTCGCCGGCCTCGCCTATCGCAAGGGGTTCGTGGGCGGCACGGTGCTCTTCTATCTCGTGATTACCTGCCTGGTGGCGCCCTCCTTCTTGGTGAGCCTCGGCATCGGCCTCGGCTTCGCCAACCTGGAGATGCAGACCCAGTGGTGGTCCGGCGGGCTCGGCGCCCATCTGAGCTGGACCATCCCGATCGGGGTGCTGATCATGCTGGCGGTGTTCGCCCGCTTCGACCGCTCGCTGGAGGAGGCGGCGCGCGACCTGGGCGCGACCGAGTGGCAGAACCTGCGCAACGTCGTCATTCCCATCATGGCGCCGGGGATGATCGCCGTCGGCCTCTTCGGCTTCACGCTCTCCTACGACGAATTCCCGCGCACCTCACTGGTGACCGGCACCGCGAACACGCTGCCGGTCGAGATGGTCGCCGTCACCGGCACCGCCGCGACGCCCTCGCTCTACGCGGTCGGCACCATGACCACGGTGTTCTCGCTCGCCGTGATCATCATCAGCTTCGTTGCGATTTATTTCGTGCAGGCGCGCCGCGCGGGCCGCTCCCGATCGGTGCAGGCGCAATACGGCAGCAAGTCCGACTCTTCCGATTAGCCTGTCGTCGCACCGTCCGTACGGCTGACGGTCACCGGGGCGCCGCCGGTGAGCGTCTGATAGACCACGCAGTAGCGCTCGGTCAGCTTGTAGAGCCGGTCGAGGTCTTCCGGCGCGGCATCGCTTTCCAGCGCGAAGTGCAGGCGGATCGCCCGAAAACCTACCGGCGCCTCGCGGTCGACGCCGAGGGTGCCGCGCACGTCGAGATCGCCTTCGGCACTGACCCGTGCGTCCCGGATGTCGATGGAGAGCGCGGTCGCCACGGCTCTCAGCGTCACCCCGGCGCAGGCGACGAGGGCCTGGAGCAGCATGTCGCCGGAGCATGCCTGGAGCCCGGTGCCGCCGCCCGAGGGGTGCAGGCCGGCTTCGACCAGCGCCTTGCCGGTATCGACCGAGCAGGCGATCTCCGAATCGTCCACCGCGCCCGAGGCCTTGAGCACGATGAGGGCGGCATCGGCGTCCTCGCGGTAGCGCTCCTTGAGCGGCGCCTGCAGCGATCTGAGTTGGTCGGCATCCATGGTGCGAGTCCTCCCTAACGTCGATATTGGGCGGCGGGGTGACGCGCCGAGAGCCGCGCCTCGCCGAAAAGCTTTTCGCGAAGCGTGCCCGGCGCGTAGTCGGACTGCACCAGCCCGCGCCGGCGCAGCTCCGGCACCACGCCCTCGATAAAGTCCGCGAAGGTGCCGGGCGTCACCGCGTAGACGATATTGAAGCCGTCCACGCCCGCCTCGTGCCAGGCCTGGAATTTGTCCGCGATCTGCTCGGGCGTGCCGGCGAGGAACTGGCCGGACGCGCGGGAGCGCACCAGGTCGCGGAAGGTGAGCGACTTGTCCGGCGCCGATTCGATCAGCCCCCGGACCACGCCCTGCATGGCGTCGGTCTCGAGGCTCGCGAGCGGCGCGTCGAGGTCGATCGCGCCGAGGTCCACGCCGACGCTGCCGCTCATGTGCGCGAGCCCGCCTTCGACGCTCGACTGCGCCGCGTAGTCCGCCGCCTTGGCTTTCGCTTCGGCCTCCGTTCCGCCCACCACCGGGGTCACGCCCTGGAAGAACAGGATGTCCCCGGGCTCCCGACCCCGGCGCACGGCGCGGGCGCGGATGTCCTGCACCACGCCGGTGGACGCCTTGAGGCTCCGCATAGAGGCGAACATGAAGACGCACTCGGCGTGGGTCGCGGCGAACTCCCGCCCGCGCTCCGACGAGCCGGCCTGGAAGAGCAGCGGGGTCCGCTGCGGCGAAGGCTCGGAGAGATGCGGCCCCTCGACCCGGTAGTACGCGCCGGCATGGTCGATGGAATGGATCTTGGCTGGGTCGGCGTAGCGGCCGCGCCCGGTGTCGCAGAGCACCGCGTCCTCCTCCCAGCTTTCTTCCCAGAGCTTGTAGGCGACCTCCAGATACTCCTCGGCGCGGGCGTAGCGCTCGTCATGGGGCGGAAGCCCGCCGAGGCCGAGATTGGTGCCGGCGTTCGGCAGGTAGGAAGTCACGATGTTCCAGGCAATTCGCCCCCGCGTGACGTGATCCAGCGTCGAGATCTGGCGGGCGAAGGTGAAGGGCGGCACCTGGAGCACGGAGCTGGTGAAGGCGAAGCCGAGATGCTCGGTCGCCATCGCCATGGCCGGGATCAGCGGCATGGGGTCGTTCGCCGGGATCTGCACCGCCTCCTGGATCGCGGTCTCCGGCCCGCCGCGATAGAGGTCGTAGGCGCCGATCACGTCGGCGAGGAAGAGCGCGTCGAAGCCGCCCTTCTCCAGCAGCCGGGCGAGCTCGATCCAGGGCTCGATCCGGTTGAACTCGCGCTGGCGCGTGTCGTCCCGCACCCAGAGGCCGTGCTGGATGTGGGAGACGCAGTTCATCGAGAACGCGTTGAGGTGGATGCGCTTCTGCATCGGCGTCCGCCTCCGGGACCGCAAACCAGCATGGCACGCCTGCGCCTGCTGCGGAAAGCGGAGAGCGCCCCTTGCTATGATAGTTGCGCACGGGGCGAGTCGTTTGCGCGCGCGGACGAGACCGGGCGCAGACGACGGCGGGGGAGGCGATGGCGGAAGATCGCACGGCAGAGCAGACGGTGGGCGTCGACGGCAAGGTGGTGCTGATTACCGGCGCATCGCGCGGCATCGGCGCCTGCTGCGTGCGCGCGCTGCTCGGCGGCGGCGCCTCCGTCGTCATCCACTACAACCAGAACCGGGCGGCGGCCGAGGCCCTGGCCGAAGCGGCGCCCGAGCGCTGCCACCTCGTGGGGACCGATCTGACGGACGAGGCAGCGCCCCAGTCACTCTGGCGGCAGGCGCTCGCCTGGCAGGGCCGGATCGACGTGCTGGTCAACAACGCGGCGGTCTACGAGGCGGAGCCCGCCTTTGCCGAAGACGACGCCTGGCCAGAGGCCTGGCGCGCGGTCTGGCAGCGCACGCTGCAGCTCAACCTTCTGGCACCGGCCGAGCTGGCCACGCGCGCGGTCGCGCATTTCCAGTCGCGCGGCGAGGGCGGCATCCTGATCCACCTCTCGAGCCGGGCCGCGCATCGGGGCGAGAAGCCGCTGCTCGGCTCCTACGCGGCGAGCAAGGGCGCCCTCAACGCGCTGAGCCACACCTTCGCCCGCACTCACGGGGGCGACGGCATCCTCTCCTACGCGGTGGCGCCGGGCTGGGTCGGCACCGACATGTCGTGGGACTACATCGACGAGACCGGCGACCGCGGCCCGCTCGGCGAGAACGCACTCGGCACCCTGATCCCACCCGAGGAGGTGGCGAACATCGTGACCTTCCTCGCCTCGGGTGCGGCGCGGCATGCCACCGGCACCGTCATCGACATCAACGGAGCGTCTTTCCCGCGCTAGGGGACCGGCCCGTCGTGAGAGACGCGACAGACACGGAGGGCAACCATGAAGGCAACCACAGGCGCAGCGGTGCTGGCCACGATTGGTCTGTTGGCACTTCCGGCTTGTGTGCACGATGACGGGGACGGCGCTTCAGACCGTCCAACGACCGGCGAAACGGACGAGGTCACGGAATTCTTCGACGACCTGCTCGGGGCCAACCTGACTGAATTCCTCGACGAGTCGGCTCAGACAGAGATTTCGCCGCCCCTGTTTGGAACCGGAAGCACTGTTCAGTCCGCGACCGTCAACGTGGCGGATGTTTCCAGCTTATCCACGAGCTTCGACGGCAGTGACCTGACCATCGCGGTATCGCGCGCTGATCGCAGTGCGCTGTCACTGGACAGCCGTAGCGACGCCCTTGGCGCTCCCCACTCCGACGACTTACCTGTTGCGGGCCGCAGTGCTCAGGGTTGGGTCCTGTCTAAGGTCGACAACGAGGGCGTGTCGGCCGCGATCGTAACGGTGACTACGAACGACGGCGATGCAGCAGACTACCTGATGATGGGCTATTGGGAGCATATTGACTTGGATACGACCGAAGCCGACTTCATCCGCGTGGAGATCGGCGTGTTCGTCGATGGCCCCGAACTCTCCCTTCCATCCCCAGCTGGTTTGCCTGCCCAGGGAACGGCGTCATATTACGGGCCGGCATGGGGCGCCTACTCCGTGCTCCATGGCACGGACACGGGGGTCGCTCCGGGCTCGACCGAGAGCGGCATGTTCAATTCGACCGTCGAGCTTGCGGCCGATTTTGCGGCCAACACCATCTCAGGATGTGTGGGCTGCCGCGATGGGGTCGCGCTGTTCGGGGAACTTTACGACGCGGACACCGGTGAAAGCACCGAAGTCGTGTTTGAGGATTCCGGCTACTGGATGCAACTCGAAGCCTCCCCCCTCCGCGCGGACGGCACCTTCGACGACACGGAGATGAGCCTGCACAGCCGGGTGATTTCGATCGACAGCACGGAGGGCGCGTGGGGCGGGCGGTTCTCCAACATTCCCGACAGCGACGGCGACCCGCGTCTCGCAGCCGGCACTTTCGGTGCCCAGGCGACCAGCGCCGGCGGCAGCAAAGGCGCCTTCCTCGGCTCCTTCGTCGGCACGAAGGAGTAGACGCTCCGTTAGGGCGCCGCCAGCCCGTCCTCACCGCCCCCGGCGCTCGTAGACGTTCGCTCTCGGCGTGGCGCCGATGCGGCGGGCGATGGCCTTCCACCGGGCACCGTGGCGGGCTTCGGGGCCGGCCAGCGCATGGGCGATCTCGTGCAGGATCGTGTCCCTGATCTCGGCCTCGCTCGCGTCGAGCGCGTGCGCCCGGCCGACGCGGATCACGCGGTCCTGAAAGTGGCAGTCTCCGAGACGCCGCTCGGCTTCGAGGAAGGCGAAGGTCCACGCGTCGAGACCGTGCTCGTCCATGAGCCCGCGCGCCATCGCGGCGATACTGGTCAGCCGCTCCGCACCGTTCCTCAAGCGCCCCTTGCCGGTGCCCGCGTCGCGTAAGCCCGCATAGGGCACGTTCCAGAGGGTCCGCCCCGCCCGCACCCGGGCCTGGGTCGGGTTGAGCTTCACGATCCTGCCCTGAAGCGGGCCTTCGGTGCTGGCGAACGTCACCCGATCGCCTACCCGCCAGCTGGCGCGTGCGGCGTCCTGCGGTGTCAGCATCGTCGCGCGGCGGGCGCGGCCGGAGGGCTTTAGCGCCGCCTCCGACACCTTCCAGAGAGTCTCGTCTGCGTCGATCACGGTGGCGAGTCGGCGCCGCCCCGGCCGGCGCAGGAGGTGCCCGTGGATTGTCCGCCCGCGATGACTGAAGCGCACTGCGTCGCCAATGGAGAGCGCCTGGTCTTCCCGGCCGTCGGCCATTCGCTGTGCCCCTCGGTCCCGCGGCATCCGGCTCGCGACTCGACGGCCGGTATACCAAGACTTCTACAAGAAACGGCGACCGATTGGGCCCCGCATCGACGAATAAAGAGGCAAGTCACCCCCTCCCACCATGTGCGTCGCGACGTCCGTTTTGCCTAGTTTTTCAGGCATAACGGCAGCAATCGTGCACCGGGTAAGAGCATAGAGCCCGAACCCATTCTCCCCATTGACGTATTGACAAAGGAGTTCCGACGGTTACAAGCCCAGCCGTCATGTTCAGCGCCCGGTGGATTCGCGAGAACGGCGCCGCGTTCGATGCAGGCCTCGCCCGGCGCGGCGTGGAGCCGCATGCCGACAAGGTGCTCGCGCTCGACGCACAGCACCGCGCGGCCCAGGCGAAATTTCAAGAAGAGCAGCATACCCGCAACTGGTTGTCGAAGGAGATCGGCGCTGCTCGCTCGCGCGGTGAGGACACCGGGGCCCTTCAAGCCGAAGTCAAGGCAGTAAAGGAAGTAGCCCAAGCGCGAGAGCGGGACGTGAGGGAGCGCGCGGCCGAGCTTGAGGAACTGATGGCGGGTCTCCCCAATCTGCCGGCCGCCGACGTGCCCGACGGCGCCGACGAGAGCGCCAATGTCGAGATCAGGCGCTGGGGCGAGCCGGCGCACGCGGAGGGCGGCGCGAAGCAGCACTTCGAGATCGGCGAGGCTCTCGGGCTCATGGACTTCGAGCGGGCGGCCAAGCTCTCGGGCTCCCGCTTCGTCGTGCTCTCCGGCGCGCTCGCGCGGCTGGAGCGGGCGCTGGCGGCCTTCATGCTGGACATGCACACCTCCGAGTTCGGCTACACCGAGACCGCGCCGCCGCTGCTGGTGCGCGACGCCGCCGCCTTCGGCACGGGCAACCTGCCCAAGTTCGAGGAGGACCTGTTCCACACCGACGACGGCTTCTGGCTGATCCCGACGGCCGAGATGCCGCTCACCAACCTCGCAGCCGGCGAGATCCTGGGCGAAGACGCGCTGCCGCTCCGCTTCACCGCCTACACGCCCTGCTTCCGGGCCGAGGCCGGTGCCGCGGGCAAGGACACCCGGGGCATGCTGCGCCAGCACCAGTTCTCCAAGGTCGAGCTGGTGAGCGTGACCCGCCCGGAGGACTCGGAAGCCGAGCACGAGCGCATGACCGCCTGCGCCGAGGAGGTGTTGAAGCGCCTCGGCCTCGCCTACCGGGTGGTGGTGCTGTGCGCCGGCGACATGGGCTTCTCGGCCCGCAAGACCTACGACATCGAGGTCTGGCTGCCGGGGCAGAAGCGCTACCGCGAAATATCGAGCTGCTCCAACTGCTGGGACTTTCAGGCGCGGCGGATGAACGCGCGCTATCGCAAGGCCGGAGTGAGGCAGACGCAGTTCGTCCACACGCTCAACGGCTCGGCGCTCGCGGTCGGCCGCACCCTGGTCGCCGTGCTCGAGACCTACCAGCAGGAGGGCGGCGGCGTGACTGTGCCCGAGGCGCTCCGCCCCCATATGGGCAGCCTGGAGGCGATCGGCTGATGCGCATCCTCGTTAGCAACGACGACGGCATCGACGCGCCCGGCATCAAGGTGCTGGAGCGCGTGGCGCGCGGCCTCTCCAAGGACGTCTGGGTCGTGGCGCCCGAGACCCAGCAGAGCGCCGCCTCCCATTCGCTGACGCTGCACCGTCCGCTGCGTCTCCGCAAGATTTCGCGGCGCCGCTACGCCGTCAACGGCACACCCACCGACTGCGTCTTCCTCGCCTTCAACAAGATCATGGCCGACGGGAAGCCCGACCTGGTGCTCTCCGGCGTCAATGACGGCCCCAATGTGGGTGAGGACGTGACCTATTCCGGTACCATCGCGGCGGCGATGGAGGCGACCCTGTTCGGCGCGCCGGCGGTGGCGCTCAGCCAGGCCTACGGGGACGGCCGCAGGCATCATTGGGCAACCGCTGAGCAATGGGCCGGGCGTCTCCTGCCGATTCTGATCGAGCGCGGATGGCCCAAGCGTGTCCTCATCAACGTGAATTTTCCCGATTTGCCGGCTGCCGAGGTGCGCGGGATCAGGGTGGTGCGCCAGGGATTGCACGCGCTCGACGACACCCTGGAGGAGCGGATCGACCCCCGGGGCAGGCCCTACTACTGGATCGGTGCGCAGTTGCCTGCGGCCGGCAGTGGGCAGCGCGGCACCGATATGAGCGCAATCGACGAGGGCTACGTCGCGGTCACCCCGCTCCACATGGACCTCACCCACCGGCGAACCCTGACATGGCTGCGGGAGGTCATCGAATGATCGGCTGCATCCGTGAGACTGGACCGGTCGCGCCGCTTGCTGGCGCCGCCTTGATGGCAACGATGCTCGTGGGACTAAGCGCCTGCGGGAGTCTTCCCTTCAGTTTGCACGAGGAGACGGCCGCACGGTCCTTCCAGGCCGTTGCGGCGCCAGCGGCGGTGGCGCATCGCGGTCCCGCGCCGGAGGAGAGGATGCCCCCGCCCTTCGCGGCGGCCGGGCCCCATGGGCCGCCACCGTTGCCGCGGGATAGGCCGGCTCTCGTGCTGACGGTCGAGCCCGGCGACTCCGTCGGAGGCATCGCGCAGCGCTACGGTGTGACAGCGACCGCGATCATCGTGCTCAACGAGCTGAGCCACCCCTACTGGCTGCACACCGGCCAGCGGCTCGCGGTGCCTCGCGCGGGCTATGCCGTCGCCCGGCGCGACGAGCCGCCGGCGGATGCATCGCGCTATGCGAATGGAGAGCCGGCCATGGTTGTCGCCGCGATCGAGGTCGAGCCCGCGGCGCCGGCTCGCGTGGAGCCCGAGCATCCGGCACCGGTGGTTCAGGCGGAGCCCGAGGAGTCCGTACCGACGATCCAGGCGGAACCTGCGGCACCGGAGCCGCCGCGATCCCGCGCGACTCGCCTGGCGCGAGCGGAGCCGGAAGCGACACCGCCCAGGCCGACGCTCTACGCGCTGGCGCGGCAGCCCGAGTCGGACCGGGTGCCGCTTCCGCCCACGCGCAACACCTTCCTCTGGCCGGTCGAAGGCAGCGTGATCTCCGGCTTCGGCGCCAAGCCGGGCGGCAAGCACAATGACGGGATCAACATCGCAGCGCCGGTCGGCAGCGCGGTCCGCGCCGCGCAAACCGGCGTGGTGGCCTACGCCGGCAACGAGCTTAGGGGGTACGGCAACCTCGTGCTGATCCGCCACGACGGCGGCTGGATGACGGCCTACGCCCACAACGACGCGCTCCTGGTGGGCAAGGGGGACGTGGTGCGGCGTGGCCAGGTGATCTCGCACTCGGGCAGGTCGGGCGGCGTCTCGCGCCCGCAGGCCCATTTCGAGATTCGGCACGACGGCGAGCCGCAGGACCCGCTTCGCCTGCTGACCCGCAAGTAGAGAAGTTCAGGTCGAGCGCCCGTCGGCCGGTGCGAGCTCGACGCCGAGCCGCCCGGCGAGGTCCTGCACGAACTGCCAGGCCACCCGGCCCGAGCGGGCGCCGCGGGTCATGCTCCACTCGATGGCTTCCGCGTGCAGGGTCTCGCGCTCGACGGCGAGGCCGAAGTGATCCGCATAGCCCTCGACCATGGCGAAGAACGTCGCCTGGTCGCAGGGATGGAAGCCGAGCCAGAGGCCGAAACGGTCCGAGAGCGAGACCGACTCCTCCACCGCCTCGCCGGGGTGGATCGCGGTCGAACGCTCGTTGTCGATCATGTCGCGCGGCATCAG
>JAPPKP010000276.1 GCA_028819955.1 Rhodospirillaceae bacterium
GATTAATCCGAGCGGATCAGCCCAAAATCGCCGCTGAAAGCCTGCGCCCGCTCACACGGGAGTCTATCATCCTCTGATCGCCCGTGACCGGAGACATCCGAATGATTGAGGCTGACGCCTTCCTGGAGCCCGCAAGGGATCGCGGGTTCTCGTTCTACACCGGCGTCCCCTGTTCCTTCCTCACGCCGCTGATCAACCGGGTGATTTCCGATCCGGCTCTTAGCTACGTAGGAGCGGCGAGCGAAGGCGAGGCCGTGGCGGTGGCGGCGGGAGCCTGGCTCGCGGGCCGGCGCACGGTCGTGATGTGCCAGAACTCGGGCCTTGGCAATACCGTCAACCCGCTGACTTCCCTCAACCATCCCTTCCGGATTCCGGCCCTCCTGATCGTCACTTGGCGCGGGCAGCCAGGGCTCAGGGATGAGCCCCAGCATGAACTCATGGGCGAAGTGATGGGATCGCTCCTGGATACCATCGCAGTCGGCCATATCGGCTTCCCCAGGGAGGCCGTGGCCGTGTCGGCGGCGCTTGACCGGGCCGAGCGGGCCATGGCGACGGACGAGCTCCCTTTCGCGCTCATCATGGAGAAGGGCAGCGTGTGGGACGATGGCCTTGATCAGCCGGACCAGCCGGTCTGCCCGCGAGGGCAAATCGGAGATCTCTGCCAGGGCGGCAAACGGCCGGCGCGAATCGAACTCTTGCGCTGCGTTCAAGCGCAGGTGCCTGCCGAGACCGCAGTGGTTGCGACCACCGGCAAGACCGGGCGGGAGCTGTTCACGCTGGAGGATCGCCCCCAGCAGCTTTACCAGGTAGGCTCCATGGGCTGCGCCTCGGCGATGGGCCTCGGCATCGCCCTCAACACGACCCGCCCCGTAGTGGTGTTGGACGGTGACGGCGCGGCGCTGATGAAGCTCGGTACGCTGGCCACGATCGGCGCCCACGCCCCAAGCAACCTGATCCACGTCCTGCTCGACAACGGCGTGCACGATTCGACCGGCGGGCAGGCAACCGTCTCCGCTAACGTCGATTTCGCCGCCGTCGCCCAGGCCTGCGGCTACCCCAGGGCCTATCGGTGCGACAGCGAATCTAGCTTCAGCCAAGCGCTGGAGGCCGCGCTCACCGACGGCCCGAGGCCAGTGCTGATCCATGCGCTGATCGCGCCCGGCTCTCTCGCGAAGCTGGGCCGGCCCACGGTATTGCCCCGCGACGTGGCACGCCGCTTCCGCTCCTTCATAATGGGATGATTCTTGTCGAATTCGCCGGTGCGGGGCCCTTTCGTTGATCGAAAGCGTATATCTGGCGCGCATAGACGTGTAAGGTTCCAACATCGAACTCTCTGGGAGGACAGCTTATGACGTTACTCAGACTCACCACATGTGCGCTGGCCGCCGTGGCCCTGATGGGCGCGACCTTCAGCGCTGCCGACGAGGCGAGCGCGCAAGAGAAGAAGTTCATCTCAATCGGTACCGGCGGCCCGACAGGCGTTTACTTCGTAGTCGGCAACTCGGTCTGCCGCATGGTCCACAAGGAGGCCGCCGAGGGCCGCAAGTCGGGCCGCAAGCACGGCATTCGCTGTGCCGCACCGTCCACCGGCGGCTCGACTTACAACATCGGTCAGATCTGCCAGGGCGAGCTCGACTTCGGCGTCGCCCAGTCAGACTGGCAGTTCCACGCCGTCAACGGCAGCTCCGACAAGGTCACGAACTGCCCCGGCCTGCGTGCAGTCTTCTCCGTGCACGGCGAGCCCTTCCACCTGATCGCCGGCGCGGGCACTGAGATCGGCTCCTTCACCGAGACGAAGGGCAAGCGCATGAACATCGGCAACCCCGGCTCCGGCCAGCGCGGCACGACCGAGGTTCTGATGGAAGGCTACGGCATGACTACCGACGACTTCGCGGCGGCGACGGAGCTGACCTCGACCGAGCAGTCCCAGGCACTCTGCGACGGCAAGATCGACGCTTACGGCTATACGGTCGGCGTGCCCAATGCCGGCGTGTCTGTGGCGACCGACGGCTGCGGTGCCTACATCGTCAACCTCAATGGCGAGGTCGAGCAAAAGCTGGTGGCCGAGAATCCCTACTATGCCTTCACCACGATTCCGGCCGGCACCTACAAGACCACGACCAGCGACGTGACGACCTTCGGCGTGATGGCGACCTTCGTCAGCCACGAGAACGTACCCGAAGACGTGGTCTACGAGGTCACCCGCGCGGTGATGGAGAACCTGGACGACTTCAGGTCGCTGCATCCCGCCTTTGCCAACCTTGATCCCGCTAACATGATCAAGAATGGCCTCTCCGCCCCGATTCATGCGGGTGCGGCCAAGTACTACGCGGAACAAGGCTGGTAGCAGCCCCTGCGATCATGACGGCCGGTACCCCTGACCGGGTGCCGGCCGTTCGCTTTCGGATTGTCCCGAGGCGTACAACGCTAGGGGGCGCAAGCGCCGGACAGGGGCGCCCGTGACGAACAGCGAGCCGAACGCGGCGGCCACGCCCGCCGATGTTCAGAAGACTCTGGAGAAGGTCGAGTACCAGGGGCGCCGGCAGGGGCCGCGCCTGGCACTGCTCATAAGCCTGCTCTGCTTCCTGTGGTCGGTCTACCAGCTATGGATCGCCTCGCCCCTGCCCTTCATGTTCGATTTCGCCATTATCGGCGATGTGCCGGCGCGCGGCATCCATCTGTCGTTCGCGCTGCTGCTCTGCTTCCTGATGTACCCGCTGAGTCGCCGCTGGAGCGAGCGTGGCCTGCCGCCGTGGGACATCCTCTGCGCGCTCGCCGGCTGCGTCGCGGCCCTCTACCTGTTCTTCGGCTGGGACGGCCTCGTCTCCCGTCACGGACTTCTTTACGTCTGGAACGGCATTCCGGTCGAGGCCATCCTCGGCGGTGTCGGCATCCTGCTGCTGTTGGACGCGACGCGGCGCGCCATCGGGATACCGCTCGTCATCGTCTGCGCGGTCTTCCTCGTCTACTCGATCTTCGGCCAGTCGATGCCGGACGTCATCTCGCACAAGGGGCTCAGCCTGAACCGGCTGATCGGCTATCAGTGGCTCACCGGCGAGGCGATCTTCGGCATTCCGCTCAGCGTCTCGGTCAGCTTCGTCTTCCTGTTCGTGCTGTTCGGCGCACTGTTAGACAAGGCAGGCGCAGGGCAGTACTTCCTCGCGCTTTCCTTCGCAATGGTGGGACGTTTCACCGGCGGGCCGGCCAAGGCAGCTATTCTTGCGTCGGGCATGACCGGCATGGTCTCCGGCTCGTCGATCGCCAATGTCGTCACCACCGGGACCTTCACCATCCCCGTCATGCGGCGAATCGGCATGCCCGCGGTCAAGGCCGGCGCCATCGAGGTCGCTGCGTCGACCAACGGCCAGCTCATGCCGCCGATCATGGGAGCGGCCGCATTCATCATCGCCGAGTTCATCGGCATCTCTTATTTCGACGTGGTGGCGGCGGCGGCAATTCCCGCGGTGCTCAGCTATCTCGCGCTGCTCTATATCTCCCACCTGGAGGCCAAGAAGCTCGGTCTCAAGGGCTTGCCACGGGTCGAGATTCCGCCGTTCCGCAAGACCTTCCTCAGCGGCGCCCATCATCTGATACCCATCTTCATTCTGGTCTATCTGCTGATGGTCGAGCGCTGGAGCGCGCACAGCGCGGTCTTCTATTCGATCCTCTCGGTGATGGCGATCATCGTCGTCAGGCGGATCATCTCGTCTGCCCGCGGCGGCGACCAGCCGATGGGGGAGGCGGTACGCGACGGCTTCACCGAAATTTACATCGGCATGGTCGCCGGCGCGCGCAACATGGTGGGTATCGCGGTTGCCGTCGCCGCCGCCGGCATCATCGTCGGCGCGGTCTCGTCCACCGGCCTCAACAACGCCATGGTCGGCGTCGTCGAAGCGATCGCCGGCGGCAACGTTTACATCCTGCTGGGGCTGACTGCGATCCTTTGCATCATCCTCGGCATGGGCCTGCCGACGACCGCCAACTACCTGGTGGTCGCGTCCCTGCTGGCCGGCGTGCTGGTGGAGTTGGGCAATGCAGCGGGGCTCGTCTTGCCGCTGATCGCCATACACCTCTACGTCTTCTATTACGGCTTGCTGGCGGACTCGACGCCACCCGTATGCCTCGCCGCCTTCGCGGCCTCGGCCATATCGAGGGCGGACCCGCTCAAGACCGGCGTGCAGTCTTTCATGTACGACATCCGCACGGCCATCCTGCCGCTGGTCTTCCTGTTCAACACGGAGCTACTGCTGATCGGCGTCGAGAGCATCTGGCACGGCGCCCTGGTCGCGGTCATGTCGCTGCTGGCGATCCTCGCCTTCAGCTCTCTCACCCAAGGATGGATGTTCGTAAAGGTGCGCTGGTACGAGGCGATTCTGCTCGCCGCTGCCTGCTTCATGCTGTTCCGTCCCGGCTTCTTCATGGACCACATCGCACCGCCCTTCGAGCCGGTCGCGTTCCAGTCTTTCGTCTCCAGCACTTTCACGCCCGAGCCCGGCCGCCAGGTCCGCCTCCACGTCACGCGGGAGACCGACTACGGCGAGCGCTTCAAGCTGTTCGTGCTGGAGACCCCGGTGGAGCAAGCATCGACGCCTGCAGAGACCTTCGGCGTCGGGCTCGAGCGGGAGGAGGACGGCCGCTACGCCGTGGTCGATCTGGCCTGGAACGGGATGGCGGAGCAGGCAGGCATCGACTGGGGCGACTACGTCACGGGCGTCGATGTGGAGCAGACCGACTTGCCGCCCAAGGAGCTGATCTATCCCGCCGGTCTCGCGTTGCTGGGCCTGGTCTTCTTGTCGCAACTCGTGCGCGGGAGGCGTGCCGCGCGCGCGTCATAGTGACGGGCGCGGTCTGCACGGCTGCGCCCCACCCCGCCCTCTACAAGGTCCGGCAGAGCCGGAACGCGTCGAGCACCGCGGCGTAGATATTTCGGCTGGAGACCGCGTCGCCGACGCGGAAGAGCCGGAAGCCGCTATCCTCCACCTCCGGCTGCGGCGCGCCCGCAAGTAGAGCCCGCTGATCGACAATGCCGCGGTTCGAGGCGCGATCCGCCAGCCCGTGAAAGAGGGCGTCGGCCGGGCGCGTCCCGTGCTCGACCACGATCCGGCCGGTCTCGTGCTCCTCAGCCTCGTCGGTAAGCTCGTTGCGAAAGGTCACGCGCAAGCGGTTGCCCTCGCGTTCGACCCGCTCCAGGCGCCGGTCGAGCTTGGGCTCGATGCCGAGCTGGTAGGTGCGCCGACGCCAGATGACCTGCTCCGCATAGGACATCTCCATCGCGAGCTGGCCGTCGAGGCCGAAGAACGCGACCTCCCCGCCCGCTTGCCGAATCGCCTCCGCCGCCGTGAGCGCCGCGTGACGGCCGGTCCCGTCGTAGACGATCGAATCCTCCCCTGCGCTTGCCGCACCCGTGAGGACATCCCAGACGCTGGTGCAGTGGGCGGAGCCCTCGATCCAGTCGAGATCGGGAACGCCGCCGGTTGCGACAATGACGACATCCACATCGTCCTCGATAGAACTGGGCTCAACCGGAAACTTAAGGCGAACCCTTACCCCGAGTCGCTTCAGCTCGCGGGCACGCCACTCGACGATGCCGGTGAGTTCGCTGCGCCAGCTTGCCTTCGCGGCCAGCAGCACTTGCCCGCCGAGTTTTTCCGAGGCCTCGTGCAGCCGCACATCGTGGCCGCGTTCGGCGCAGACCCGCGCGGCCTCCAGCCCGGCCGGCCCGCCCCCCGCCACCAATACACGGCGTTTCGTCGACGCCGGCTCGATTACGTGCGGCAACGCCGCCTCGTGGCCGGTGGAGGGGTTGTGTATGCAGGTCGGGCGCAGCGGGCTCATGCAATGGGTGGCGCCGACGCAGGGGCGCACGCGCGTCTCCTCCCCGCGTGCGAGCTTGGCGACCAGGTCGGGATCGGCGATGTGCGCCCGGGTCATCGCCACCATGTCGAGCAACCCGTCACGGATCGCGCGCCGCGCCGTCTCCAGCGACGTGATGCGCGTTGCGTGGAAGACCGGCAGCCCAACCGCCTGCTTGAAGGCCCCGGCGCGAGCCAGGAACGGCGCTTCGGGCGAGGCCATGCCCGGCATGCAGTCCGCCGCCAGCTTGAACTCGGTGTCGATGCGGCCGTAGATCGCGTTGAAGAAGTCGATGGTGCCCGATGCCTCGAAGATGGCGGCGATCTTCAGGCCGTCCTCGAAGGAGATGCGATGCGGGCCCGCCTCGTCGATGACGAAGCGGATACCGACGATGAAGTCGTCTCCGACGCGCTTGCGGATCGCCTCGTGCACCATCAGCCCAAAGCGGCAACGGTTCTCGACGGAGCCGCCGAACTTGTCGATGCGTCGATTGGTCGCAGGCGAAAGGAACTGGCCGATGAGGTGCGCGCCGGCAAAGGTCTCGATACCGTCGAGACCGCCCTCCTTGCACCGCGCTGCAGCCTCGGCGAACTCGGCCACCACGCGCGCGATGTCGTGCTCGTCCATCTCCTTGGCGAAAGCTCGGTGCAGGGTCTCGCGCACGGGCGACGGGCCGATGGGCGCCAGCGCCGCGCCGGCATAGGGCTCGCCCCGCCCCCCGACATGACTCACCTGACACATCAAGACTGCGCCGTGGTCGTGGATGCGCCGTGAGAACCGTCGGAGGTGTTCGACCACGCGCCCGTCGTACAGATTGATCTGCGGCAGATACCAGGCGGATTCGGGCGAGACGTTGGACGAACCGCCGAACATAGTGAGAGCGAGCCCGCCCTTCGCCTTCGCCTCGTGGTAGCGCTGGTAGCGCTCGCTCGGCATGCCGTCCTCGACCAGCCCGCAGGCGTGGCTGGTGCTCATGATGCGGTTCTTGAGGGTGAGATGCTTCAGCCGGAAGGGCTGCAGCAGGGGATCAATCGTGGCGTCCTGGGATGCGGGCGCCGTTTGAGGCATGTGACCACCCATCGCCTGAGGGCGCGCGGCCCCGTCCAATACACGCTCGCGCAGGATAGCGGCGCCGCCCGCAATCGGCGATAGCGGGCGCCGCCTGGAATCCGGTTGCGCGCGTGCGGCAACCGTGCGCGAAATGCGCCGCTCTCTCTGGAGTTGACTGCATGGATCGCTTTCTCCCACGACTGGGCGGCGGCGCCTTCGAGGACGTGCCCCACTTCGGCCACTACGACGTGGTCGTCGTCGGCGGCGGGCCGGCCGGAATCGCCGCGTCCACCACCGCAGCCGAGCTGGGCCACAAGACGCTCCTGATCGAACGTCTCGGCTATTGCGGCGGCGCTGCGGTCTCCGGCATGTCGGGCACCGTTTGCGGCCTCTACATGACCGTCGAGGAGCCGCGCATGGCGCAGCCGCAACAAATTATCTTCGGATTCGCCGAGCGTTTTCGCGCGGCGCTCGAGGCGGAAGGCGGCGTCACCCGGCCGCAGATCTACGGCAAGACCTGGGTCGTCACCCACGACTGCGCTACATACAAGCGAGTGGCCACCGACCTGGTGCGCGCCGCCGGCGTGGATGCGCTCTACCACACCCAGATGATCGATGTGATCGTCGAGGACGACGCATTAGCCGGCCTCGTTCTCCACACCAAGTCCGGCTACACCAGAGTGACCGCCGAGCGGGTCATCGATTCCAGCGGGGATGCAGATGCCGTCTTCAAGATGGGCCTGCACACGACCAAAGGGAACAACGGCGTCATCCAGAACCCGACGATGATGTTCAAGATCGGCAATGTCGATGTGGAGCGCTATCTCGACTATTGGGGCGATGACACGATTTCACCGCCCAAGGTAATTTCCATGCTGGAGGCGCGAGACGAACTCATTCGCAAGAAGGTATGGCTGTTTCCAACCGTCAATCCTCACGAGATTTTAGTCAATGCGACCAAAATTACAGGCTTTGACGGGCGTGATCTCGACGTAACCGATCCGGTCGATCATACCGAAGCAGAGCAATTTTCCATCTATCAGGCGCGTTCCTTTTTTCAATTCCTTCAGGATAATGTTCCGGGCTTCGAAGACGCCTATTTCATCGATTACGGCGCCGAGGTCGGTGTGCGACAGACTCGTTCGATCGACGGGATGGCGCGCCTCATGAACACCGATGTCGTGGGCACCAGCAAGAGGGCCGACGCCATCGCCCGGTCAAGCTGGCCCATCGAGCTCCACTACGGCGCCAAGCCGAAGACGGAATGGCTGGTCGACGACTATTACGAGGTACCCTTTGGTACCCTCGTGCCCAAAGAAGGCCGCAACGTCATCGTCGCCGGCCGCTGCCTCAGCGCCGAGCATGAGGCGCTGGCGAGCTGTCGAGTGACCGCACAGTGCTTCGAATACGGCCGCGCCGCCGCCATCGCGGCGGACATCTCGATCAGAGACGAGCTGACGTTCCAGGAGATCGACGGCGTGTCTGTCGCCGATCGCATGAAAGCTGGAACATTCATGTAGGCAGAGAGCACAAGAAAAAGCTTTTATTGAAATATGTACATGAAGTTCTTCATCGCATGAATCAGCGTCAATGTCCTCCGTAATCGTCGAACGGATCGAGTTGCTGGCGATCGGGCCCGACGGCGAGAGGGTGACGTGGTCGTCACACCTCGGGCTCATGTACGAGGCGATGGTCGTGGCGCGGCTGCTCCTCTCCAACGGCGTGGAGGCTATTGCGGGCACCACTACCCATACGGAACATGAGTTCGACAGCACGATGTTTTCCGCCGCCGCCTTGATGGCGCCGTTCGTGCTGGGACGCGATGCGTTCGACACCCGCGCAGTCTACACGGATATGAGAAAGCGCTACGTGCCGTTGGGCCATCTGGCGATATCACTCTTCGACATCGCACTCCACGACGGCAAAGCGAAGTCCGACAACCTGCCCATATATCGAATGCTGGGTGCCTCCCGGAACGAAATCCGTGCCTATGCATCGAGCCCGTTACTGTCGACGGATCGTGACTATATCGACTATTGCCGGGACATGATCGATCACGGTTACGGGGCGATAAAGATACACCCCTACTGCGTGTTCCAAGACGATACTCGTTTGGTCAACGCGCTTGTCGAAGTATTCGCGGGAGAAGATGTCAATTGGAGTCTGGACTTGGACGGAATGTATTCGCTGGACCAAGCACTTCATATGGGGCGACTCCTGGATGAGTCGGGCTGGGAGTTTTTCGAGGCACCACTTCCAGACTCAGATTTGGGCGGCTACAGGAAGCTCGCCCAAACGCTCAAACTGGACGTGATCTGCGGGGGCAACAGCCTTCCTGATGCGCGGTTGATCGAATTCGCGTTGGAGATGGGCGCGTGGGACCGAAGCCGCTTCGATGTGACCGGCATTGGCGGCTTCTCAGGTGCCGACGAGGTCGTGACGGCCACGCGCGCCCAAGGCAAGACCTGCGAGGTGCAAAGCTGGGGCTACACCCTCACCCAGGCGGCGAACCTACACCATATGCTCACGCATTCGATCTGTGACTACTTCGAGCAGGCGACGCCGGTTGAAAAGTACGAGTTCGGCGCGCGGCAAGTCATTCGCCCAGACGCGGACGGCGTGGTCCGCCCGAGCGACTTACCCGGATTGGGAGTCGAGATGGACTGGGACCGGATCGAGCCCTTCGTCTACGCCCGGCGCATCTTCTCGACATGACCGTGACGATCGAGCGGGTGGAGGTCCTCTGCCTACAGGACCCGCAAGCCGCATATTTCCGCTTCGAGGGCAGCTACCAGAACGTCGTCGTGCTGGTGCATGGCGACAACGGTCTCGTGGGCATCGGCGAGAGCGACGCTCCGCCTGAAATCGTCAAGGCGGTGATCGAGATGGCACCATATAACCACCTGGCGGAGGGGCTCGCCGACATCGTCACTGGGCAGGCGGTGGAGGACCCGCGCCTCCTGTGGAACGAGATGTATTCGCGGACGCAGTGGCACGGTCGTCGCGGCGCCACGATGCACGCGATCAGCGCTCTCGATATCGCAATCTGGGACCTCTTCGCCCGGTCAAAGGGTGTCCCAATACGTGAGGCTCTTGGCAGTGCACGTCACGACCGCCTGCCCGCCTACGCGACCATCTATCCCCTCGAAGACACGCCCGCACGCATCGATGCGCAGGTCATGCCCTTGCTTGGGTGGGGCTTCCGCCATCTCAAGATCTGCGTCGAGCCTTGGTGGAGCGAACCGGATCGGGTGCGGCGAAACCTCACCCATCTGCGCGACCTTGTGGGATCGGAGCGCGGCCTGATGCTCGACGTCACGCAGGCGTTCACACATTTCGAACAGCTTGAACCCTTTCTCAGCTTGCTGGCCGATCTAGATTTCGCCTGGATCGAAGCGCCCTTCCCGCTCGACGAGGTGGAGGAGCACGCGAAGCTCCGCGACGCAACACGCATTCCCATCGGGGTCGGCGACTTGGGCCTTACGACCTGCAGAGAGTTTGAGCCCTTTATCGCGGCCGACGCCTTCGACATCGCGCAGCCGGACCTCACGGTATTCGGCGGATTCACCGAGGCACTTCAGCTCGCGCAGTTACTGGATAGCACCGGCCGGCGGATCGTGCCCCACGCCTACAACACAGACCTCACCATCGCGGCCAATCTTCACTTCCTGGCCACGCGGAAAGACGCGGAGCTGATCGAATACTCGACCAGTCCGTCCCGCCTGCGGCGGAGCCTGGTACGAGGTCTTGCGCCCATCGACGCCGACGGGATGATCCCGATTCCCACCGGACCCGGGCTCGGCGTGACGTTGAACCATGATGCGATAGCAGAATTCGCAGTCAATCGCGCCGCTGAAGCATGCCGTTGATCGTAAGTCCGACCGCCAGGACGATACCGCCCAGCACGACCGTGATCAGCCCCACGGCGGGAACCATGGGCGTGTAGCCGCCGATCATCTTGCCGTAGAGCCATTCGGGCACGGTGACGTCGGCCCCGCTGGTAAAGTAAGCGAGCGGAAAATTGCCCCAAGAGAGCAGCACCGCGAACAGGAAGCCGGCGAAGATACCTGGCCCGAGCAGGGGCAGCGTGATGGTTCGGAAAATCTGCCAGCGGGAGGCGCCCAAGTCGTAGGCCGCCTCCTCCACCGCCGAATCGTAACCATAGGCCTGGATCGCGATCACCAGCGTCACGATCGGCACGATCCAGACGAGCTGGGCGAACACCGTCGACTGCCAGGACATCTGGATGCCGATGGAGTTGAACCAGAGCTGCAACGCGAGTCCCAGCACTGCCTGGGGGAAAAAGATCGGTATCAGCAGCACTTGCTGAAAGAGCTTGCGCCCGCGCCAGTCGTAGCGGGCGTAGGCGAGCGCGCCGAAGAAGGCCAGGATCACCGAGATCAGCGCCACGCAGACGGCGATCGTCAACGACGTGAGAAAGCTCTCGTGCACCTGCAGCGAGTCCCACGTCATCTCGTACCACTTCGCCGAGGTTCGCCGCATGGGGAAGAGGAAGAAGCGCGACTTGGAAATCGACGCCAGCCCGACGATCACCATCGGGATGTACATGATTACCAGAATGACGGCGATATAGGCGGCCAACAGCCGGCGCGTGAGCGGCCTGTCGATGGTGCCCACGGCCTACCGCTTTCCCAGCATGCGATCGAGGTTCACCCGTCGCATCGCCAGCCACACGGCGGAGCCCGCCAGCACGATCATCAGCACCGAGAGCGCCGAGCCGCGCGGCCAGTTCTGCCCGAAGGTGAAGGCGGACTCGATGTCCTGCGCGACAGTCACGATGACGCCCTTGCCCAGGAACTTGGCTTCGTTGAAGGCGCCGAGCGAGATCACGAAGCAGAGTAGCGAACCAATCAATATTCCCGGCATCGCCAGCGGCAGCTCGATGTCCCGAAAAACCCGCCAGCGCGACCCGCCGAGGTCGTAGGCCGCCTCCCGTGCCTCCCTGGGTACGTTGCCGAGCCCCAGCAGGATGGGGAAAAGCATGAAGGGCAGATAGATGTAGCAAATGCCGAAGACGATCGCGGGCACGTTGTTGACCAGGCTCCCGGTCTCCAGTCCGGTCACCACCTTGAGCGCGCCATCCAAGAAGCCGCCCTTGTCGAAGAACAGCACCCAGCCCTGTAGCCGGATGTTCTCGGCGACGAAGAGTGGCGCCACGATCAGCAGCGTCAGCAGGTGGGCCCGGCGTCCCTTAATCCGCCTCAGCGCCACCGCCAGCGGATAGCAGACGACGAGCAGGATCACGACGCTGATGAAGGCGAGAAAGAGCGACCATGCGAAGGAGATGTAGAAGTCCTGCTCGACGATATCGATGTAGTTCTCGAGCGACGGCGACCCCGGAATGGAGAAGCTGCCGCGCGGCATGAAGCTGTAGATCAGCACCAGCGCCATCGGCCCGATGAAGCCGATGAACAGCAGGACGATGATCGGCAGTGCCGCGACGAAACCTTCGGTAAGCTTCCACGGCAGGAGTCCGCGCCGCGGACGCTCGGGCTCCTCCGTCAGGGTCTCGATTACCGCCTCGGTCATTCCGGGAAGACCATCGAATCGCCTGGCTGCCACGAGAGCGTCACTTCCGCGCCCGGCAGGCGGGCGACGGCATCGGCGCGCAACTCCTCGATGAGGAACACCATCGCACCGCTTCTCACCTGGTATTGGATGCGTGAACCGAGCAGATACTCGTTGAATAGCTCGCCCCGGATCAGGTTTCCGCCGGCGGCCGGCGGAGCATCGTCGGAGATCGCCACGTTCTCCGGTCGTACGATCAGCACGCCGCGGCTAAAGCTCGGCGGCATTCCGGCAGGCGGCTCAAAGCTGGCATCGAGCGCCTCGCAGTGCAGCTTCCCGTCATCGGCGAGGCGCACGGGGAGCGAGTTCACCTCGCCCATGAACTCGGTGACGAAACGGTTCTCTGGCTGGGTGTAGATCGTCGCGGGGCTGCCGACCTGGGAGAGCTTGCCTTCGCGCATCACGCCGATGCGGTCGGACATCACCATCGCCTCCTCGAGGCTGTGGGTGATGTAGACGAAGGTCTTGCCCGTCTCGCGCTGGATATCCTTGAGCTCCTTCTCCAGCGTCTTGCGGAGGCGGTAGTCGATGGCCGAGAGCGGTTCGTCGAAGAACAGGATCTCTGGATTGAAGGCCAATGCTCTAGCCAGCGCCACGCGCTGACGCTCGCCGCCTGAGCACTGCGTGACCGCTTTGTCGTAGTAGCTCTGCGGCAAGTGAGAGAGCTTTAGGCACTCGGCGGCGCGCTCCCGCCGCTCCTTCTTCCCGATACCTTTGCACTTGGCCGAGTATTCGACGTTCTCGCCGACGCTCATGTGCGGGAACAGCGCCAACGACTGAAAGACCATGCAAGTCGGGCGTTTGTTGGCAGGCACGTCGTTGATCCGCTTGCCCCTGAGCAGGATGTCGCCCGCGGTCGGCTTGTCCATGCCGACCAGCATGCGGATGAGCGTCGTCTTGCCCGAGCCCGAGGGCCCTACGATAGTGAAGAGCTCGCCCTCCTCGATGTCCAGGCTGACGCCATCGACCGCATTGAGGCTGCCGAAGCTCTTGACGATGTTCCTGAGTTGCAAAATGGGCGGGGCTGTGGCCATCGCACACGATGCTCCCGGTAGGCGCGGGTGCCGGTGCGGGCAGCGGACCGCCCGCACCGACAGGTGACGATCAGGCGCCGCGCGCGCGCTTCGCCTGGGTGTAGAGGTCGTGCATGGCCTCGTAGTCGGGGTTGATGTCGAAGTCGATGCAGCGGTCGACCAGCGAAGCCAGCCAGCTGCCCTCTTCACCCCAGTGCACGGCGTCGAGTTCGTCCTGGGAGAACTGGCTCAACACCTCCGGCGCGCCCATCTGCACCACCGGGTTCAGCGTGCCCGGCGCCTTGGCCGCCACCTTGTAGGCGGCCTCGGGTGTGTGGCAGTAGATCAGGAACGCCTCGGCCAGCGGCGTCGGGTTGGGGTTGTTGACGAGCGAGGTGATCTCGATCCAGACGATTCCGCCCTGACCGTTGGGCCGCTCGGCGGTCTTGGTCTCCTCCGGGCCTTCCGCCGGCACAACGTTCACGAGCTGGGTTTCGCCTTCGAGCCTCGCGGCAGAGACGGTATAGACCGAACCGGGATAGGTCCCGATGATCTCGCCAGTGATCATGTCGCGGGCCAGCGCCGCCTGGTCGTCGGACACCTTCTTGGCGTTCTCGAAGAGCTTGAAGATGTTCTCTTCGAACTTCGCCATCTCATCGGCGGTGTGTTCGCGGAAGGGGATGAAGCCCGACGCGATGCAGGTGTGCATGATCACCCAGTTCTCGTAGTCGAGGATGCCGTATTGACCCTTGGCGCCCTCGATCATCTCCATGTATCCGCCGCTCTCCATCGTCTGCGGATCGACGGCGTCGGTATTGACCGCCAAGCCCGCGGGGCCATAGCGCTGAAGCATTCCGAGAAGGTGCTCGCCGCTCTGGTCCAGCGCCCAGTGATAAGGCCAATCGAATCCCGCCACGTTCATGTCGTAGAGCGGCGCAAACTTGTCCTTGTCGAGCGGCGTGATCAGCCCCTCGGGGAAGAGCTGATTGCGCTGCCAGGAGTTGTTGAGGTTGATCACGTCCCAGGTCGAAGTGCCGCCGCCACGCAGGTTGTTTACGGCTGCGGGGTCGGAGATCAGCATTTGCGGGTTGACGTTCGCCCCGGTTTGGCGGCTGAAGGGGTCGAGCACTGGCTCCTCGGTGTATCCCTCCCACGAGTGGAGATTGAGGTCCATCCGAATGTCGCTCATGCCGGCGAGGTCGGCCTTGGTCTTCTCCCAGAGCTCGTTCGCATAGGCCGCGCCGGTGGACGCGTCTGCGCGTGCCGCGCCCGCGCTGAGAACCCCCGGCGCCACGCCGACCGCGGCTGCCAGCGCTGCAGATTGTTTGAGGAACTGCCGGCGCGAAGAGCTGAAGTTCCTGAAAATGTTTCCACCGTTCATGTCTTCCTCCCGGATTGCCGTTTCGTTTCACACAGCATAGTTGGCTTCGAATGCTAGTTGATGCCGGAGGCTGTCTCCAGTGCGTTCGAGGTGGAGCCGCCTTTTCAGGCAGGCAACTACACGATCGCCTGTCAATGGACTGCCCTCCCCGTGGGCATTGCTCGGACTAGGGGTGCCGCCTGAGTCGCATTCGCGATAAGTTAATGCGGATTCGCAGTAGCTGCGGCGGGCCGCGCCGCGATAGCCTGAATTGACGGGCAGAAACGGCCTCAGCGCATACAGAGAGCGCAACCATGACTGACCACTGGTGGGAAAGCAGCACTGGCGTGCGCACCAAGCTCGCCAACGTCGTGCGCCCCATCGAGGATTGGGCGAGCGGACTGCCGAACGAGACCTATGTCTCGGAGGCGTTTGCCGAATGGGAGCAAGACGTGCTGCTGGCCCGCACTTGGGCCTGCATCGGCACCGGCAGGCGCGTGCCCGAGGTGGGCGACGCGATGCCACTCGAATTCGCCGGACTGCCGCTCATTATGGTGCGCGGACGCGACGACGAGGTTCGCGTCTTCCACAACGTGTGCAGTCATCGGGGCATGGTGCTGATGCAGAAGCCCATGCGGTCGCACGGCACGATCCGCTGTCCCTACCATTCGTGGACCTACAACCTCGACGGCTCGCTTCGCGCCACGCCCATGATCGGCGGCACCGACAACAACACGTGCGAAGGGTTCGAGGGATCGAAGCATGGCCTGAAGCCGGTACGAACCGCCTCGTGGTTTGACGCCGTATTCGTCAACCTGAGCGGCGATGCGCCGCCGTTCGAGGCTTTCATCGCGCCGGTGGCCGAGCGCTGGAAAGATTTTTCCGGCGCCGACTTGCACTACAAGGAGAGCGACTCCTCCTTCACCCTGGACGTCGCCTGCAACTGGAAGCTCGCTGTGGAGAACTTCTGCGAGGCCTATCACCTGCCCTGGATCCACCCCAGCCTCAACAGCTACTCGCGGCTGGAAGACCACTACCAGATTGCGGAGGAGGAGGACGGCTACGCGGGCCAGGGCAGCACTGCGTACCAGCCGCAACTTGTGGAAAACGGCAACGGCTTGCCGACCATGCCGGATCTGCCGGCGCGCTGGCACGGGACGGCAGAGTATGTCGCACTGTTCCCGACGGCATTGTTCGGTGTCCACGCCGATCATTGCTTCGTCGGCACGCTGATGCCGGCGGGCACCGGCCGCACCATCGAGCATCTCGACATCTACTACTTCGCCGACGAGGCCCTTGGCGAGGGCTGCGCCGAGCTCAGGGAGGCCAACACGCGCCAGTGGCGCGGCATCTTTGAGGAAGACCGCTTCGTGGTCGAAGGGATGCAGCGCGGACGCGCCTCACCAGCCTACAAGGGTGGTGTGCTCTCTCCTGCGCTGGAGCGCACCACCCACTGCTTCTATCGTTGGGTGGCGCGGAGGATGATGGAGGCGAACGGGGCAGACCACGCGGCGTGAGCAGCGACGAGTGCGTTTAGATTTCGCAGGCGTCGCCGTTGCAGCCCTGCTTGCCTTTGCCGAGCAGGATGCGAAGCGGCGGAAGGTAGAGCGCGAGCCCATAGAGAAACAGCAGGGGAACCTGAAGGCACACCTTCCGGGTCGCATAGACGCCCGTAAACGCCCTGGCGCTCTCCTTTTCCACCACGACAATCTCGCCGAAGGGGACCTTGCCCAGCGGAGAGTCGTCCGTCCTGAGCTCGATGCGGTGCAGCCAGTCCATGCGCCCCGTTATTCTCGCCTGTCGCACGCAATCGGGACAGTGCGGGTTGTAGAAGAGTGCGACGGTCATCGGTTCGTCGTTGCCCGGCTATATGCGCGAACGTCGGTCTACGTTCCTGCCACTAAAGGGTCCGTCCGGCCGTAGAATCCCAAGCGCTCGGTATCGCTGAAGGTCACGTTCGGCGTCTCGTAGTACGAAAATACGGCGATGATCCTGGCGCGCTCGCCTTCGACCGGTGTCACCCGGTGCGCCGTGTTCTTCCCTTTGAAGACGTTGAGCGTGCCGGGTGTCAACGGCAGCGTGCGCACGTGCTCGTCGTCGCCGGCGAGCAGCCGGGCGACGCCGTCGTAGTTCGGATCGGTTTCGCTCCTCAGCCCGCTGCGATATTGGAACGCCCCGCCCGCAACCGACGCCTGCAGAAGCACGGTGATCGTGAATTCGGCCCGGTCAAAGTGCCAGTTGAGCCGCTCTCTTTCCCGGTAAGCCATGACGTTGAGCCGGCCGAGGGGATCGGCCATCGGGTATAGCTGAGGCTTGTCCATCGCAGCCGCGAGAAAATCGATGAGCGGCTGCCATTCGTAGATGCATGTGACCAAGCTTCCCGGAATTTGGTCACCGCAAATTGTCCGATTGACGGTCTTGAACCGTCCAAGCGCCGAGTGACCCGTCTCCAGGCCTTCGATCTCGTCGTCGAAATAAATGTTGTGATCGCGAGCGTGGGTGAAGGAAGCCGTGTCGAAGAGCGGCTCGACCTCCGCAACGCAAGTCCGGAGTGCCTCGGGTCGGATCAGCCCGTCGAGGCTGAACATGCAGGCATCCCGCAGCGCGGCCCGGCAGCGGCCGATCAGTGCCCGCCCTGACGCATCGCCGAGCGCATCCACGGGCCAGCGATCGAGGTCGAGAACGTGCTTCATAGTCACCAGAGCTTGAGCGGCGTCGCCCCGTCCCCTGCTACAGCCAGTCCTCTTCCAACGGGTAGGACGAGAGCTGCTCGTAGCCGTCAGCCGTGATCAGCACCTGTTCCTCCAGCTTGACCGCCTCCCGGCCGCCGGCAGGAGCGACGAGCGCCTCCACGCACATCACCATCCCCGCCTCCATCACGCCGTCGTCTCCGGGCTCGTAGTCCTGTGGATAGGGGATGGCCGGGTACTCGTCGCAAAGCCCCACCCCGTGCATCGCCACCGAATAGCGGCCTTCGACAAACTCGTCGTCGAAGGGGCGCGCGAGCTCGGTGAGTTCACGGAAGGTCACACCGGGCTTCAGCAGCGCCTTGTCGTGCTGGATGTGAGCGTAGGCCTCGGCATAAATGCGCCGCTGCTCGTCGCTCGGGCGCGCGTCGCACACCCAGGTGCGCGAGATATCGGCGCAGTAGCCGTAAGGGCCGATGAGGTCGGTGTCGAAGGCCACGATGTCGCCGCGCTCGATGACGCGCATCGAGGATTCTCGGAACCACGGGTTGGTGCGCGGACCGGAGGCCAGCAGGCGGCATTCGATCCACTCGCCGCCCCTCTCGATGTTGCCACGATGAAGCTCCGCCCAGAGCGCGTTTTCGGTGATGCCGGGCCTGAGCGCCTCGCGCATCCCCTCAATGGCCTGCTCGCAGACGACCATGGCGTGGCGCATCAGAGCGATCTCGCCTGCCGACTTGATGGTCCGGGCGTTCTCCATCACCTCGAAGCCGTCGTGGATTTCATAGCCGAGGCGCTGCATCTCCATGATGCCCATCGGTCCGATACGGTCGATTGCGATGCGCCGGTTGCCGCCGCTCCGCTCACGGATCAGCGAGTCCAGCTCGGCTGCCCAGGCCCGCGCGTTGTCCGCCTGTCGCCCTCCGGCGATGAAGTAGAGCACAAAGGTCGCGGCGCGTACCTCGTCGATGGTGGGGAGTCCCGCAGTAAGCAGGTCACTGCCGCCGCCAAATTCGAAGAGAGTGACCGGACCCTCGGCCGGCACGTAGAGATAACGGGCTTCGTTGTGGGTGCACCAGACCTGCATGTTCGGCGAATCGGTCGCGTAGCGGATGTTCACCGGGTCGTAGAGGATGATGCCGGCGAGGTCGCGCGGCGCCAAGGCCTCGCGCACGCGCCGGAGCCGATAGCGGCGAACCTCGTCGAGATCGCACGGCGGAATCGTGTGCTCCATCGCGCCGTGCTGACGGGATGTATTGGTAGTGTTGCCGAAATCGCGAGTCATATTTCAACTCCGACCTGGACGACGCAGCGCAACGGGCTCACGCTGCCGACCAGAGATTGACGCATCCCATTGTCCACCGGCGCGCTTACAGCCTTGCCGCTTCTATCCATAGACGTGCACTTCCCACCAATTGCAACCATGCCTCGAACTGTGAACGGTACCCTTGCCAGGGCTCGGACAGAACGGATCGGGCATCCTGGCTCATCGCATAAGCTATTCCCTCCTTGAACCATACGGGACTGCGCCATTGCTCGAAGACGCCGAGCCGCTCCGCCTGCAGATGGTGAAACATCTCGTGGCGCATGTAGTGACTCTTCCAACCCTGCGGCCCCATGACGATGCCCGACATGCGCACTGTATGCGCTGCCGCCCGATCGAATCCAAAGGACTCGAAGCAGTCTCGCGTGGAGAAAAATAGCGCGCGATGGTTCCTCGATTGCACCCACCACCGCATTCACGAACGCGAAGCCCTCCTCATAGAGGTTCGACGCCTCCTCGTAGCGCGCCATATCGCAAGACGTAATCGGGCACTATAGGGTGTCGACCGCGACAGGCGCTTCGAACCCCCATTTCGTCCACTGATGACCGGCGAAACCCGGCCCATCGCCCTCTCGAGCGAACAGCTCGATCTTTCGGAGGAGCGGAAACATTTTCTCGATGCGGAGCCGCACCTCATCAGGCTTCTGCGAATGAGCGCCGCGCTTAGCGGTGACGAGCTGGCGAATATTTCTTGCGCCACGCGGGGAGGGAATTTTACCCCGCTTAAACACGAGACATAACTCGCATTGGCTCATGGTATAAAAGCCGGGATTCACCCTGATCTTATCCCAAACGAAGGCCACAGTCGCCCACGCAAAACCCCAAGCCTTTCCCAAATCAATGGCCTGGTCCAAATGCGGGTTGGTCGCCCACATGAACAGGAGACAGTCTTGCGCACAAATGGCGGGAACGTTCAACATTTTAAGGTCGCTCAGGGTCACCGTTGGATAGTGCCTAATCGCACCGCCCGTATCCTGGCCTCCCTCACCCGCGTGCTGGAGCTGCCCCCTGTAGTCCCACGGAGGATCGGCGTAGATGATGTCGAATTGGCCAGACGGAAGCGGGGGAAACATGGACAGCAATTTCAGGCGCTCTCGAAATCGTAGCGCACAGCGGACCGTCTCGTGATGTTCTCTCGACACGCGGTCTTCATACCCATTTCCAGTCCGTGTCGCCAAGGGGATGCTGGACAGCGTCACGTCAGATTTCGCGGCCCAACAGCCTCTCGTCGAAGGGGAACGTGCTCATCAGCTCGAGCCCTGTCTCGGTGACCAGAACCTGTTGCTCCAGCTTTACCCCTTCGCCCCCTTCTTCGTGGCCGATGAAGCTTTCCACGCAGAGCGTCATATTGGGTTCGGTCACGCCGTCGTAGTCCTGCCCGCGATCGTAGTCGGCTTCGTACACGACATAGGGGTATTCGCCGGTCATCCCGATGCCGTGAATCATGAGGTAGTAGCGTCTTGCGTAGTATGGCGCGGGAATTTTCCATGCGGATTCCGTAATTTCTCGAAACGTCCGCCCCGGTTTGATCAGCCCCATATTGTGCTGGATCTGCTCGTGGGCAAGGCGGTAAAGCGTCCGCTGCTCTTGCGTTGGTTTCCCGTCACCGCAGAGAAAGGTGCGCGAGAAATCGGCGTAGTAGCCGTGCGGTCCGATCACGTCGGTATCGTGGGCCACCAGGTCGCCGGCACGGATTACGCGCGAGCCGGTCTCCTGAAACCAGGGGTTGGTTCTCTCTCCCGAACTCAGCAACCGCGTCTCTACATAGTCCCCATCGTTCGCAATCACGTGTCGATGGAACTCCGCCCACAGCGCGTTCTCGGTAATCCCGGGCCTGATGGCCTCCTCCAGCGCTTGCTCTGCCGCCATGACACACGCCATCGAGCGCTTCGAGCAGGCGATCTCCTCCGGCGTCTTGACGGAGCGTGCCCTCTCCGCCGGCGCCTGAGCATCGAGGATCGTGAATCCTTGATCCGCCAAGTGGCCGACAGCCCGTGCATCGATGCGCTCCAAGCCGATCCGCGTCTCGCCCGGGCAGTGTTGGTGCATCAGCGCCGCGATCTCTCCGGCCCATGCTCTGGCCGTCTCATCGAGCAGAGGCCCGTGCGCCACGTAGGAGACCGTCGTCGAAACCCGGATCTCGTCGATCGCGGGGTTGTCGCGTTCCATGTGCTCGCAACCCGCGAACTCGAACAACACAACCGGCCCCTCCAGAGGCACGAACACGTAACGCGCAGGATTGCGCAGCAGGAAGGGCATCATGTTTCGGGCACCCGTCGCGTAGCGCACATTGTGCGGATCGGTCAGCACCAGTGCCGCGAATTCGAACCGCGCCATCTCGGCGCGGAGGCGCTCCAGCCGGCCGAGCCGAAGGCCCGTCTCGTCCGGCGCCGGCTGCACCTTGCTCACGGGTTCACTGCGTGGCGTGGACGTCGTCGCGATCGGGAATGGAGATCACGGGCTCGACCTCGCGCAGCTCCTCCAGCGGGATGTGACAGGCGATCACGTGGCGGTCGGCATTGGCCTGAAGCGGTGGCGCTTCGTCGTCGCAGATGGCTCCCAGCTTGCGCGGGCACCGCGTCGAGAACGGACACCCCTTGGGCGGATTGAGCGGGCTCGGGAGGGAGCCTTCCAAAACGATGCGCCGCCTCTCCACCTCGGGGTCAGCGATCGGCACCGCGGAGAGCAGCGCCTCGGTGTAGGGATGATAGGGCGGCGAAAAGATCTGCTCAGTCGAGCCGCGCTCCATGATCTGGCCGAGATACATCACCACCACGCGGTCCGAGAGGTAGCGCACCGCCGAGAGATCGTGGCTGATGAAGAGCAGCGTCGTCCGGTGCTCGCGCTGAATGTCCATCAGCAGCTCGGTCACCGCCGCGGCGACCGAGACGTCCAGCGCTGAGATCGGCTCGTCCGCGATCACTGTCTTTGGGTTGCCGGCGAAGGCGCGGGCGATGCCCACCCGCTGCTTCTGCCCGCCCGAGAGCTGGCGCGGCTTTCGCGAGACGAAGGCGCGCGGCAGCTTTACCGTGTCGAGCAGCTCGTGCACCAGCTCCTTCCGCTTGACCGAATCCCGCTCGATGCCGAAGCGCTTGATAACCCGGCCGATCTGATAGCCCACTGAATGGGACGGGTTGAGCGTGTCGTTTGGGTTCTGGAACACCATCTGCAGCGAGGCGAGCTGTCCCGCTGAGCGCTTGTTGACCGGGATGCCGCCGAGATCGGTCCCGTCGAGCACGACTTCGCCGTCGGTCGCGGTCTCCAGCCCCATCAGCACCTTGGCGAAGGTGGACTTGCCGCAGCCGGACTCGCCGACGATGGCGACCGTCTCCCCTTCGCCCGCTCGGAAGCTGATGCTCTCGTTCGCCTTGACCTCGCGCACCGCACCGCCGGAAACCAATGCTGCCAACGAGCGGTCGCGCACCTTGTAATACTTCCGCATGTCGGCGACCTCGAGGACGGTCTCGCCGACTTCGATCGGCTCACGGACTTCGTCGGCGCGCACCGCTTCCGACACATCAATTTCGTTCCACCGCTCGCAGCGGACACGATGGGCCGGGTCGTCGTCGGTGTGGACCTCCTCCATCGGGATCAAGCCCCTGTCGCACCGCCCGGCCTCGAAGAAGCCGCAGCGCGGTCCGAAATTGCAGCCCTCGGGCCGCTCGTGCGGGAGGGGAAGCTGGCCCTTGATCGAGACCAGAGGGCGCGCGTTCTTGTCCGCATGGGGCAGCGGGATGCAGCCGAAGAGGCCCTGGGTATAGGGATGCTTGGGCCAGGAGAAGATCGAATCGATCGTTCCCTCCTCCACCACCTCGCCGGAATACATCACGCAGATGCGGTCGCAGACCTCCAGCATCAGGCCGAGGTTGTGGGAGATGTAAAGCAGCGACGAGCCGGTCTCGCGGCTGAGCTCCGCGATCAGCTCGACAATGCCGGCCTCAACCGTGACGTCGAGTGCCGTCGTGGGTTCGTCCAGCAGCAGCAGCGCCGGCTTCGACAAGAGCGCCATGGCGATCACCACGCGCTGCTGCTGGCCGCCGGAGACCTGGTGCGGGTACGAGATCATCAGGCGCTTCGGATCCGGAATATGAACGGCCGCCAGCATGTCATAGGCGCGCTGGAAGGCCTCGGCCCGGCTCACACCCTCGTGGATGATCGGCACTTCCATGAGCTGCTGGCCGATGGTCAGGCTCGGATTGAGCGAGGCCATCGGCTCCTGGTAGATCATGGCGATGTCCTTGCCGCGCACGCGGCGGATCTCCTCCTCGGACATCTCGGCCATGTCGCGGCCCTTGAACCTGATGGTTCCGCCGACGATGTCGCCGTTGTGCCCCATGTAGCGCATGACACCGTTGGCGACCGTGGACTTGCCGCAGCCGGACTCGCCTACGAGACCGACCGATTCGCCTTTGGCCACCGTGAGGTCGAAGTCGTAGACGGCGGGAACCTCTCCGGCACGCGTGTAGTAGCTGAGGCAGAGGCCGGTTATCTCGAGGACCGGAGGTTCAGAGGTGTGGTCGTTCATGCCGCCTCCTAGTCCTTGAGCGACACTTCCCGCAGGCCGTCAGCCAACAGGTTGAAGCCGAGCACCAGCAGGGAGACGGCGCAGGCCGGCAGGATCGCCATG